>JAQUPA010000003.1:0-4579 GCA_028716825.1 Candidatus Paceibacterota bacterium | reverse complement strand
CACGCAAGAACTTATATTATTTTTGACGCCATAACAACATATTTGGAAGAAATCGGATATGATGTTTTTTATTTACAAAACATAACAGATATTGACGATAAAATTATAAAAAGATCAAAAGAACAAAAGAAAGACCCAAAAGAATTAGCAAAAGAATTTGAAAAAGAATACAAAAAGGACATGAAAGTTCTTAAGATCGGTAGTATAACAAAGTATGCTGCCGCAACTGATTATATAAAAGAAATTCAAAATCAGGTTAAAAAATTATTAAGTAAAGATTATGCATATGAAATAGAAGATGGAATTTATTATAACGTCAGCAAATTTAATAATTATGGTAAATTATCTGGCAGAACTGCTCTTTTAGCGGAAGATGCTGTCTCTAGAATCGATGATACAGAAAAAAAGAAAAATAAGGGTGATTTTTGTCTGTGGAAAAAATCAAAGCAAGACGAACCAAAATGGAAAAGTCCCTGGGGTCAGGGAAGGCCCGGCTGGCATATCGAAGATACCGCAATTACAGAAAAATATTTTGGGGTACAGTATGACATTCATGGCGGAGCAAGAGACCTAATTTTCCCGCACCACGAAGCTGAAATCGCTCAAATGGAAGCAATTTCGGGCAAATCTCCACTTGTAAAATATTGGCTACATACGGGTTTTCTTACAACAAATGGACAAAAAATGGCAAAAAGTCTTGGAAATTTTATTACTATTCGCGATTTTCTTAAAAAATATTCTCCCGAGGTTTTAAGATTTTTTGTTTTTAAAAGCCACTATCGCTCCCCTGTTGATTTTAATGAAAAAGAGATCTTACAAGCAAAAGAAAGTTTGCAAAGACTATATGATTTTAAAAAGAAAATCGAAGGGAAAATAAGAAATAAAAAAATCTCAAAAATACCTTTTGGAAAAGAATTTAATAAATTCTTAGAAGACGATTTTAATACTCCTAAATTTTTCTCTTCTGTATTTGATAAAATAAAAGAAGTAAATAAAAGAATTAATGATTTGAAAGAAAAAGAATTGAGCGATATTTACGTTCTTATTATTTCTATAGATAAAGTATTTAAAATTTTTCCAAAAGAAGAAAAGATCCCAAAAAAAATTATAGAATTGGCAAATAAACGTGAAAAATACCGAAAAGAAAAAAACTGGGAAAAAGCAGATGAAAAAAGAAAAGAAATTGAAAAATTAGGCTATGAAATAGAAGATACATCAAAAGGATCAGAGATTAAAAAAAGGTAGGTCCCGATTTTGTTTCTTATAAAAAAATACAAAATCGCGGATCCTTGAAAAATCTATTTCTATAAAATAAAAATAATTTTTCGAAATTTGAAATTTTTACCTTCTTTTGTTAAAATTCTTATTGCTTATTTCATAAAATTATGGCTGAAGATCCAAATAAAATACCTCCACAAAGCATCGAAACCGAAAAGGCCTTGCTTGGCTCTTTAATGATGGATAAAGACGGAATTATAAAAGTAGTTGATTTCATGCACCCAGAAGACTTTTATAAAGAAAACCATGGTATTATATACCAGGCAATGCTTGATCTTTACCAATCAGGTGAACCAATAGATGTAATGAACTTAAAACAAAGATTGGAAGAAAAAAAAGAACTAAGGAAAATTGGTGGCGCAGCTTATCTTTCAGAACTATTAGAAACAATTCCAACACCAGCCCATCTTGCGCATTACGGTAAAACAGTCCGAGAAAAAAAAGTATTAAGAGATTTAATTAAGGCTTCGGGTGAAATATTCGAACTCGGGCATAAAGAAGATAAAAACGTAGATAATATTTTAGACGAAGCTGAGAAAAAAATATTTAGCATTTCAGAAAGGTCTTTAACGCAAGGTTTTCTTCCTATAAAAAATGAACTTGATGACGCATTTGAAAGAATTGATAAAATTCACTCAAGAAAAGAAGAATTGCGTGGAGTTACAACGGGATTTTCAAAATTAGACGACATGTTGGCAGGATTTCAAAGGGGAGATTTTATTTTGCTTGCCGCAAGGCCAAGCCTTGGAAAAACTTCACTTGCTCTTGATGTTGCAAGAGCCGCTTCTAAGTCGGGGGTTCCTGTTGGAATTTTCTCGCTTGAGATGTCAAAAGAACAATTAGTTGATAGATTAATTGCGGCGGAGGCAAATCTTTCTATGTGGAAATTAAGAACAGGAAAATTATCTGGGGAAGACGAGTTTGCAAGGATAAGAGAAGCGATGGAAAGGCTTTCAAAATCTCAAATTTATATTGACGACGCTCCTTCTGCCAGCGTACTTCATATGAGAGCAATGGCACGAAGGTTACAGGCCGAGAAAAAACTTGGAATTATTATAATTGACTATTTACAATTAATACAACCCAGCGGTTCAAGCGACAATATAGTACAACAAGTTACAGAGGTTTCAAGATCTCTTAAGGCACTTGCCAAAGAATTAAATGTTCCTGTTCTTGGACTTTCACAATTATCAAGAGCCGTTGAGCATCGTCCAGATCAAAGACCAAGACTTTCTGATCTTAGGGAATCCGGCTCCCTTGAACAAGATTCGGATGTTGTTCTTTTTATTTATAGAGAAGATAAAGTAAGACCTAATACACCCGAGCAAAACATCGCTGAAATTATTATTGCAAAGCACAGAAATGGACCAATCGGAAGCAAAAAACTATACTTTAATCAAGATGTTGTAACCTTTAAAGAGCTTGATCAAAACTATGAAGGTGAAGAAATTACTGGCGAGGAAGTAATTTAAATAATATGATTCCGAGACAAATTAAAGAAGCTATTTCTATTTTTTCTAAATTTCCAACCATTGGAGAAAGAACCGCAACAAGGTTTGCTTTATATTTATTGTCATTACCAGAAGAAAAAGCAGAAGAAGTTTGCCAAGCTGTATCAGCTTTAAAAACAGAGCTTAAACGTTGCGACTTTTGTTTTAATCCTTTCACAAGCGCAAGAAAAGAACAAAAACTTTGTGAAATTTGCCGCGATAAAAAAAGAGGTAAAGAAAAAAATATCTGTATAGTAGAAAAAGAAAACGATCTTTGGCAAATGGAAAAAACAAAAAAATACCAGGGTAGATATTTTATTTTAGGAGGTAAAATGGATTTCTTAAAAGAAAATCCTTTGGGTAAATTAAGAATTGAGGAATTAAAAAAACGATTGGAAGAATACCGTCCAAAAGAAATTATTCTTGCAATAAGTCCAACCGTTCAAGGAAATCTTACAATGGATTACATAAAAAGAATATTAAAGCCATATGATGTAAAAATAACCAAACTTGCTCAGGGCTTAACTCTGGGAAGTGAAATTGAATATACTGACGAGGAAACTTTAGAATCGGCACTTGAGGGAAGAAAATAGTAAAGAAATAGAATTTTTAAATTAAAACAGCCTTTTATCTTGGCTGTTTTCTAAATTATATTAATTAAATAGAAATCTTTGTAATTTCCACTTCTGTATAGGGCTGACGATGCCCCCTTTTTACTTTATAGCGTTTTTTGGCTTTATATTTGAAAATTTCAACTTTCTTTGCTCTTGCCTGTTTTATAATTTTACCACTTACCTTGGCACTCTTTACGATCGGCATACCAATTTTAATTGAACCGTTTTTCTCAACTAATAAAACTTCTTTAAAGTCAACACTTTTCCCTTCTTTCTCGTCTAACTTTTCTATTTTTATTTTATCTCCGGGATTAATTAAATATTGTTTCCCTCCTGTTTTAATTATTGCTAACATGATTTGAATTATGAATTATGGGTACAAAAGATAATATTATACTTATTTTTCTTCTTTTTCAAGGGGTTCTGTTGTTTTTAACTTTTTTGGTTCTTCTATTGTCGTTAATTTCTCAACCTTATCACTAAATAAAGAAAGTCGTTTTTCTGAATTATCGTACGCGCTTGTTGCGTTTCTTAAATGTCCACCCAATTTCCTGAAATCATTGTTCAGTTTCTGTGCATCTATATGAATTCTTCCCAATCTTTTTAAAATTTCCTGAGTTTGTTTTGATATTTGAGTATCACGAAACCAATGCTCGATTGTACGTAAAGTAAGATAAATAGTATTTGGAGAAATTAAAACAACTTTTTTGGACCAGGCATATCTTGCAACATCTTCTTTCTTTGCGCGGAACATTATCTCATAATAAATTGCCTCTGCCGGAATATACATTAATGCAAAGTCCACCGTACCTTCTGAAGTTAATATATATTTTGAAGAAATTTCATCCACCCTTAACTTAACGTCCCTAAGAAAACTTTGCCTAAAAGATTCTTTTTCGGCTTCCGATTCCGCATGAATCATCCTTTCAAAATTCTCAGAAGAAAATTTTGCGTCAATAGGAAGCAATTTGCCGTTTGGTAATTTAAGAACCGCATCTACCATCTCTCCTGAAGAAAAAGCATATTGTTTCTTATAAAGTTCTGAGGGAAAATGCTCTGCTAAAACGTGCTCAAGAGAAGCCTCTCCCCATTGACCTCGAAGTTTTGGAGACTTAAAAATTTCCTGAAAAGAAGAAACATCTTTTACTTTATCTTGGATTTGCTTTAAATTTTCTCTAATTTGAGTTGTTTCTTTGG
>JAQUPA010000002.1 GCA_028716825.1 Candidatus Paceibacterota bacterium | reverse complement strand
GCGTTACTGGTGTTACGGGACCAAAGCAAAGTGGAGCAACCATTAATCCAAAAATAGGTTCTTTACTTTTAGTTTCTGTTTCGGGTCCGATAGAAGAAGATGTTCAGGTAAAAGATTTTTCAGTTCCCGGCTTTATTAGCCGAGGGCCTGTACCTTTAGTTCTTCGTTTGTTAAATGAGGGTACGGTGCATGAAAAACCAACGGGCGTCATTACAGTTACTGATATTTTTGGAAATGAAGTTGCGAAAGTTAACGTTCCACAAAAGAATGTTTTGCCAGGCGCTGTCAGGAAAGTAGAGACCCAGTTGAAAAATCAGTGGCTTTGGGGAATAAGGTACCGAGCAACGCTTTCTGGAAGCTATGGTTCTCAGAATACCCCCTTGACGGCTTCAGTTGATTTTTGGGCTTTTCCTTGGCAAATTGCTCTTCCTGCTTTAATAGTTTTGATTATTGTTGTTTGGATTATTGCTAGGACAAACAAAAAAATCAAAAAAGCAAATCAAGTATTAAAAGAAAAAGAAGGGGGACAAGAGCCGCCGAAAAAAGTAGTATAAATTTTCTAAAAAGAAATTTATTCCTTTTTACATTTATTTAAATGGATGTATTACTTTTTAAATTTAAAAAACAGCTCACCAGGAAGATTCAAAAATAGAAAAATAATTTCTAAAAAATTTTGGATTTTTCTTGTGAGCTGTTTTTTTATTCTTTTTTTCTTTATATTTTTTTCTCCAAAAATAATCGCAGCACAACTTACTAATCAATCAACAACTATTTCTGACTCAAGACCTTCAATGAGTAATGTAACTTATAATTATCAGTGGGAAGGTTCCTCGCCCGACGTTTTGCGTTGTATTATAATTAAATCTTGTACAAGCTCAACGGGCAGTTGTACAACGCCAACAGGAATGCAAACTACGAGCGCTTCAAAAGGAACTTTTACGGGCTTTACTTCTGGCAACTGGACATTAGATACTGCAACAAACGGCACTTTAAAATTAACAAATATAGCAGGAGAGGCACCTGGCGCAAACATTTCTTTGGTTCTTTCTGGAATTAAAAATCCCTCATCAAGTGGATCTTTTGCTACGAGAATTTATACATATTCTAATTCTTCTTGTACTGCCGATGTTGATTTTGCAAGGTCAAGGTTTGATATTTTATCTGGTATAAGTATTACAGCAACAGTAATTGCTCAACCAACTACTGCAGAAATTATTTTTAAGGGCAAGGGTTCTCCAGGTGCATTTGTCACAATTTTAAGAGGAGGTGCTATTGTTGGGACAACGCAAATTTTAACTAATGGATCTTTTTCAAAGAAAATAACAGCTGTGTCACCTGGTATTTCCGTTTTTGGAATTTATGGAAAAGATTCGAAAGGAAGAGATACAAGAACTATTTTTTATACACTTAATCTTGCTGCAGGCACTTCGACCACGGTTTCTGGAGTTTTTTTATCTCCAACAATTTCTCTTTCAACAAATCAAGTTTATAAAGGAGAAAATATTACAATATCCGGAACAACCTATCCTTCAAGCACTGTGACTACATTTTTATCTCCAGGGAATAAATTATTTACAATAAAGGCAGGCATAAACGGAAGATGGTCTTATAGCCTTAATACAGATAATTTTGGGAAAGGAACTTATAATTTAATAGCAAGGGCTTTATCGCCACTTGGTGAATATAGTGATTTTAGCAAGGAGTTAAGTTTTGATATTTTTGCGATTTCTGAAAGAGAGTGTAAAGGGGCTGATTTAAACCTTGATGGAGAAATTAACATTATTGACTTTTCAATACTTCTTTACTTTTGGGGGCAAAGAAATCCAATTAATAATTGTGCGAATATAAATGATTCAGATACGGTAGATCTTATTGACTTTAGTATAATGATGTATTATTGGACAGAATAGTTTAAAAAAAATTAAAAATCAAAATGCAAAAATCAAAATTACAATTTAAAATTAAAAAATCATTACTTAGTATTTTTACCTTCAGTTTTTTATTTTTATTTTTCTATTTTACCAATGCGGCAAATTTATATTTTGAACCCGCAGAGAGTAATTACGCAAAAGGAGATACCTTTATTGAGAACTTAATTTTAGATACTCAAAACGAAACAATTAATGCAATTGAGGCAAAGATTAGCTATTCCGTTGATTTACTTGAAGTTAAAGAAATAAGTACAGGAAATTCTATTTTAGAATTGTGGACCAATCAGCCATCAGCGACAAAAGGAATTATTTCTTTTTCTGGGGGTAAACCAGATGGCTATAAAGGAAAAGATGGAAAGATTATTTCAATCGTTTTTAGAGTTTTAAAAAAGGGAAAAGGGGAAATTAAAATAGACAACAATGCGAGGGTTCTTTTAAATGACGGAAAAGGTACAGAAACAAAATTAGAAACAAAATCCGCTTTAATTAATACTACAGGGGATAAAGCCACGGGAGACGAATGGGAAAAATTACTTAAAGAAGATAAGACCCCGCCCCAACCCTTTAAAATTAAATTATCAAAAGATTCTTTTGTTTTTGATAATCAGTATTTTATTTCTTTTGCAACTACAGACAAAGAAACGGGTATTGATTATTATGAAGTATTAGAAGTGCCTTTAGATAAAAAAAATAATAAAGTTTCTGAGTGGGTAAGAACAGAAAGTCCTTATTTATTAAAGGATCAGTCCTTGAAAAGCGAAATTATGGTAAAAGCAGTGGATAAAGCGGGCAATGAAAGAATAGAAAAATTGAATCCACAAAATAAAGCTTATTATTTAGTAATATTAATTTTGTTAATTATTTTTTCTGGTGTAATTTTTTTGATAGTAAAAAAAAGACGAAAAAGGAACTAATTTTTATCTCTATTTTAAAACTTGTGTTATAATTTATAAAATCAAAAATTATACCAATTTTAATATGAAAATATGAAAAGGAAATTCATATTATTTTTTTCGTTATTAATTTTTATTATTTTTATTTCTGTGTCTTCGGTTAACGCACAAGGTGCGGTTTTAAATTTTTCTCCAAAGACTAAAACTACTTTTGTTGGTAGCACTTTTGATGTTGATATAATATTAGATACCAAAAACCAATACATAAACGCTATTCAGGTTGATTTAAGATTTCCTCAGGATAAAATTCAAATTGTTGAACCATTTTCAGGAAAATCAATAATCCAAATATGGACTTCACCTCCTGATTATTCCAATATTGATGGTACTCTTTCTTTAAGGGGAGGTATACCAAACCCTGGAATTAAAACTTCTTCTGGTCTTATCTTTAAAGTAAAGTTTAGAGCAAAGTCACCAGGAGAAGCTAATCTTTATTTTAGTGGATCTTCAAAAATTCTTTTAAATGATGGAAAGGGGACAGAGCTTCCGATTTCAACAGTGGGGGGAAAGTACACGATTAAAATTCCTCCACCAAAAGGACCCTTTGTTTATTCCACAACTCACCCAGATCAAGAAAAATGGTATAGAGACAATAATCCAATTATTTTGTGGAAAGAAGATACTGGTGTTACAGATTATAGTTATGTTTTGACGCGTGAACCAACAACTATTCCTGATAATGTTTCCGAAGGCATTAAAAATTCTACTTATTATGAAAACATTGAGAGTGGTTTTTGGTATTTTCACATAAAATCAAAAAAAGCTGGTAATTGGGGAGGTGTTACTACTTTTCTTTTGAGAATAGATAATCAATCGCCAGCCGATTTTGAAATTCAATGTGATACACCAAGAACTTCAAGTCCTCGGCCAGTTATTTCTTTTTTAACGACAGATGTTCATTCCGGAGTTGATTATTATGAGGTAAAGATAATAAATCTTAGCAAGCCTGGCGAGCAAGAAATATATCCTTTCTCAGAACAAATTAGTCCATACCAGCTTCCAAAACTAGAAAAAGGCACCTACCAAGTTATTGTAAGGGCTTTTGATAAAGCGGGTAATTGGAAGGATGGAAAAATCAAAATAGAAATTGTCTCGCCATGGATATCTTTTATGGGGAGTAGGGGTATTTCAATAAGGGGAGTTTTAATTCCTTGGTATCTTTTATTACTTCTTTTGATAATTATATCAGGCATAATTATTTTCTTAATTTACTTAGGCAGAAAGAAAGATAAAGAAGAAGAAAAACGTGTGAAGGAAGGATTAGGCAATATGAAAGAGATTATTGATAATGAACTTTTGAGTTTAGATAAAAAACTTAGCGAAAATGTTGCAACGAGAGAAAAGATTCAAGAGAAATTTGAAGAACTGGAAAAACTTAGATCAAGATATTTAAGCAAAGAGCAAAGATAAAAAACAACATGAGGAACAAAAAAATATTTTTAATAATCATTACGATAGCTACGTGTATTTTGTTTTTTGACGTAAAAACTATTCTTGCTCAACCAAAAGCAGCAACTTTATATATTGATCCTGCTACCGGTGTTTACAAAGAAGAGCAAGTATTTAAAGTAAAAATAAAAGTAAATACAGGAGGTTATAGAATAAACTCTGCAAGGGGAATAATTAATTTTCCGAAAGAAAAATTAGAAATTTTAGACATTGAAAGGGGTAATTCTATTTTCTCTTTATGGGATTCTTCAACTCATTTTTCAAATTACGAAGGAAATATAAGTTTCGGCGGGGGCTTGCCAGCCCCAGGATTTTCTGGTAATTCCGGAGAGATTTTAGAAATTTCTTTCAGGGCAAAATCAACTGGCAAAGTTAATCTTGATTTTCAGGAAGGTTCTGTTTTGGCAAACGACGCTAAGGGTACAGATATTTTAAGAGACCTTGAAGGAGCAGAATATAATTTAAATAAAGAAAAAGTGCCTATTCCTACTAAAAAGAAAACAGAAATAAAGAGGGTTCAAGCTCCTCAAATAACTACATATCCCGAAAAATTAAGTTCAACAGAAGTTTTTTTTGTTGAAGGAAAAGCAGATTCAAAATTAACCATAATTTTATATATAGAAAAAGAAGGGGTAGAACCAATTATAGCGACAATAAAAGTTGATTCAGATAATACCTGGTCTTATGTTCATAACAGGTTTTTGCGACCCGGTAAATATCATATTTATGCAAAAGCAAAAAACGAAAAGGGAGAGATTTCTGCACCGTCAAAAAAAATAACACTAACCCTAGAAAGAGGAGGTGTTGTTGTTTTGGGAAAATTTATAAGAGAAGAAATAATTTACGGAAGCATAATTTTATTTTTGTCCATTACCCTTTTTATTCTTCTTACTTATTTTCTCTATAATTTACAAAAACGTGCAAAAAAGAGAATGAATTTGTTAAAAGAAATAAAAGAAGCCAACGATAGTGTTATTGATGGTTTTGGACTTTTAAAAGAAGAAGTTAGTAGAGAAATGAAAGCTTTAAAAGATATGGATATTACAAAAGACCATATTACGGAAAAAGAGAAAGAAGAAAGACAAAAGTTAGTTAATGATTTAATAGAAGATCTCGATCTAATTGAAAAAATACAAAATTATATAAGAAAAGAGATTGGGGATATTGAAAAAGTTTTACCACCGATAAGATAGTAATCTTTTATTAACTTTTTTATAAAAGATGAATCGGACTGCGTCTGTAATGGACGCGGTTTTTATTTTTTATCAAAAAGCCCTTGACAAAATTTTCAAGTGGAATAAAATGTAATTAAAGTGGTTTTTAGTGGAAAAAGGTGGGGAAAACTACTAATATTTGGGGATAATTAACCTAAGATAGTTTATGTTTATCGGTGAATACAAATATTTAATAGATGAGAAAAAGAGATTATCAATCCCGTCTAAATTCAGACGTGAACTTGGAAAAAAAGCGATTGTGACAAGAGGGCTTGATGGATGTTTATTTTTGTATTCACCAAAAGAATGGGAAAAGCTTGCAGAGAAATTAGGAAAACTTCCTTTAGGCCAGGCAGACGCAAGGGGATTTCAACGAACAATGCTGTCGGGTGCGATGGAAACTTCGATTGATAATCTTGGCAGGATTTTAATTCCCGATTATCTTAAAAAATACGCAAGCCTAAAAAAGAAAGTAGTAATTGTTGGTCTTTATAATCATATAGAACTTTGGGATGAAACTAGGTGGAAACAGTATCAGCAAAAATCAGAAAAGGAAGTTGGAAATATGGCAGAAAGGTTATCTGAGATAGGGGGGCTTTAATAATAAACAGTAAATGACTAATGGTAAATAATAGCTTACATGAGTCCGTCCTTAAAAAAGAAGTTATTAAATATTTAAGTCCAAAGCCCAATGAAAATTTTATAGATGCGACTTTTGACGGAGGAGGGCACAGCTTTGAAATTTTAAAAAAGACACTACCAAAAGGAAAAATATTGGGCATAGAGCTGGACAAAGAATTATTAGAAAAGACAAGAAAAAGATTAGAGCAGTTTGAAAAAAGATTAGTTTTAGTAAATGATAACTTTAAAAATTTAAAAAAGATTGTAGATAAAACTTGTCCTGAGTTGAATCGAAGGATATCTGGCGTACTTTTTGATCTAGGTTTTTCTTCCTGGCATATAGAAAAATCAGAGAGAGGATTTTCTTTTTTAAGAGATGAACTTTTAGACATGAGATATGAGAAGAGGGGAATAACTGCAATGGATATAGTAAATAAATGGCAGAAAGAAGATATAGAAAAGATTTTAAGGATTTACGGAGAAGAGAGATATTCAAGAAAAATTGCGGAAAAAATAATTGAAGAAAGGAAGAAAAAGCCAATTTTAAAAACAACAGAGCTTGTAAGGATTATCGAAGAAGTAAAACCAGGAAAGGCCAAAGAAAAAATTCATCCCGCTACAAGAACCTTCCAAGCATTAAGAATAAAGGTAAATAGTGAGCTTGAAAACATAAAAAAAACCTTACCGCAAGCAGTGGAAATTTTAAAACCAGGCGGTAAAATAGTTATCATTTCTTTTCATTCTCTTGAAGACAGAATCGTAAAAAATTTTTTAAAGGGAGAAAAGAAAGTTGAAATTTTAACGAAAAAATCAATAAAAGCGACAAGTGAAGAAATAAACAAAAATCCAAAATCACGAAGCGCTAAATTAAGAGCTTGCATTAAAAAATAATAAAATTATGCCCCAAGCATTATCAACCGTATCTGTTATCAGCCGTCCGATAAACAAACACCAGAAGAACGGGAGTTCTTCTACAAGAACTGCAGTTGTTGTTCCAAATAAGAAAGTTTTTCGAATATCTTTATTTCTATGTATCTTATTTTTAGGAACAATGATTTTTTATCTCTATTTAAATTTACAATTAGTTGAGGCGAATTTTAACCTAAGAAAAATTGTGGAAAAATCAACAGAGGTAGAGACAAAAACTCAGGCTCTTGAATCCGAAATCATTGAAAATGCCTCAATAAAAAGAATAAAGGCAGCAGCGGATAAATTAAAATTAGTAGAAGCAAAAAACGTAAGGTTTGTTAAACTTTCTGAAGTCGGCAGCCTTTCTCTTGAAAAATAGCTTTAAATAATTTATTACTAAATAACTAATTTTAAAATAATAATGAAGAAAGATCATTCGGATTTTCGTTTATACCTTTTATTTTCTTTTTTTATTTTATTAGGAGCGGTCATCTTGGGCCGCTTATTCTATCTACAGGTGAAAGATTATAAAAAATATAAAACCCTAGCAGAAAGTCAACATATTAAAGAGAAAAAAATATACGCAAAGAGAGGTAAGGTTTTTTTCTCGGACGAGGCAACATTACTCGCAGAAAATCAGGGAGTTGCAAATGTTGCCGTTGCTCCAAGAGAAATAAAAAATAGACAGGAATTAATTTCTAAATTGTCTTTAGCGCTTAGTATTTCAGAATCATCTTTATCGTCAAAAATAAAAAGCAATGATCCCTGGATAATTATTAAAAATAAAGTTTCCCTTTCAAAAACAGAAAAAATTGAAGACATTCCAGGAGTTCATTTAGAGCCATATTTTAATAGATTTTATCCCCAGGGAGAGATTGCCTCAAGTCTTATTGGTTTTTATGGGTTTGATCAGACCGGCAAAAAGAAAGTTGGTCAATATGGTATAGAGGGTTATCATGAGAAACAACTTGCCGGAAAAGATGGTTTTAGGAGAGGTGTTGTGGATGCAAATCAAGATCCAATATTTTCTGTGCAAAATCAAGTTAAAGATCCTGTGGATGGGAGTGATTTGATACTTACAATTGATTCTAATATACAATTTTTTTTAGAAAATAAAGCAAAGGAGCTTTTTGAAAAATATAAACCAGATAATGCGACAATTATAGTTATGTCTCCAAAAACAGGAGAGATATTAGGGATGGCTTCTTCTCCTAATTTTGATCCCAATAATTATCAAAAAGAAAAAGATGTTAGTGTTTTTAAAAACCCAGCTGTTTTGCCTTTTGAACCTGGATCAATTTTTAAACCACTTACTGCATCAATAGCTCTTGAAGAGAAAGTTGTAACTCCAGATACAAAATATGTCGACAAAGGAGTGCTTAAAATATCGGGCTTTGCTATTAAAAATTCAGACCTTAAAGCACATGGCACAAAAACAATGACTCAAGTCATTGAATTTTCTTTAAACACAGGAGCAGTTTTTATGCAGCAAAAAATTGGGAGGACAAAGTTTGTTCAATACGTTAAGAAGTTTGGTTTTGGTAAAAAAACCAACATAGATTTTTATGGTGAAGAAGCTGGAGATATAGAGAATATTTTACACCCCCGTTCAAATGCAAAATTAATAGAATGCGCAAATGCATCTTTTGGGCAAGGGATAACTGCAAATCCTGTCCAGATACTTATGGCTTTTAGCGCGATTGCCAACGAAGGAGAGATGGTAAAGCCACATATAGTTAAAAAAATTATACATCAGAATGGAAAAGTAGAAGAAATAAAAACAAAAAAAGTTAGAAAAGTTATTTCTCCAGAATCTGCAAGCAGAACATCTGCAATGATGGTAAGTGCTGTAAAAAATGGCTACGGTAAAAAAGCGGCCGTAAAAGGATATTTAATCGCGGGAAAGACGGGAACCGCTCAGGCTTCTTATTCTTATTTTGGTATTCAAAAGAGCGGTTATTCTTCGCGTACCATTCAGTCTTTTATAAACTTTGCCCCTGCTTTTAAATCAGAGTTTATTTTATTGATAAAAATGGATGGACCAAGAGGAGGTCCAAGATTTTCTTCTGATTCATTAGCCCCGGTTGCTAAAGAGATAAATCAGTATCTTTTTAATTATCTTGGTATTCCTCCAAAAGATTAACAAGGGGTGTTGATTTTTTTATATTTTAAAGTAAAATTATTACGTTTAGTTTTGGCTTTAAAGCTTTTTTATAAAATTTGCCCCGCTAACTCAATTGGTAGAGTAACTGCCTTTTAAGCAGTAAGTTACAGGTTCGAGTCCTGTGCGGGGCATATTTTTAAGTAAAATTATGGAAAAAATTTTAAAAAGAATAATTATAATTTTTATTATTTTGGTGGCTGGCGTAGCTGCTGTTATTTTAATTAAAGGAGTTAATACTTTTTCAACCGTAAGTACGGGTGAATCTCTCTTTGATCCAAACAAAGATAAAAGATGGGACGTTTTAATTCTTGGAAATAGGGGTGAAAAAGCAAGCGGCGGAGGAATTTTAACTGACAGTATAATGGTTCTTTCTTACGAAAAAGAAACGGGCAAAGCTGCGATAGTTTCTATTCCAAGAGACCTTTGGATTGATATTCCGGGCAATGGAAGTCAAAAAATAAACTCTGCTTATGCAGCAGGATTTAATGGTAAGGGAGATCCTAAAGAAGGAATAAGAATGGCAAAAGAAGCAATATCAGAAGTTATTGGTCTTGATATTGATTTTGTTATTGTTGTGGATGTTGACGCTTTAAAAGAAATAGTTGATTCTGTTGGAGGAATTACTGTTCATGAAGATAAATGGTTTTATGAGAATTTTTATGGACATGAAGTTCAAATTAGACCGGGAGAAAATTATTTAGATGGTAGTGAGGTTTTGGGTTATGTGGGTATGAGAAAATATGATTCTGATTTTGCAAGAATGGAAAGGCAACAAAAAGTGGTTTTAGCACTAGAGGAGAAAGCTTTTTCTTTAAAGACGCTTACAAGGCCAGATAAAATTTGGAATGTCTTTAATAGTATTGAAGAAAATATTAGAACAGACTTAAATGGTTCTCAAATTCAGTATTTAGTAAAGAATGCTTCTAAGTTTGACGTTGCCGAGGTGGAACAAGTTGTTTTTGATAATACTAATTATCTTTATTCTACTCAATCAGCGGGAGGTGCTTATATATTATTACCAAAAGCCGGAGATTTTTCCGAAATACAGAAAGTTGCAAAGAATATTTTTAAAGAAGGAGCTTTAACTGAAGAAAAAGAAAACAAAGAAGAGGAAGAGATAACTAAAGTAGGAAAATAAATTTTTATGAAACCGATGCTTAAAATAAAACAAAACTCCAAATTAAAAAATATAATTCTTTTTGTGCTGGTATTTTTTATTGGTTTTTTAATCGGCGGATATTATTTTCAAGCACAGAAAGTAGAATTAATTGAAGGTGCTCGTTATGGCACGATTTTTGAAGCATGGTCTCAGATTAGGAATAAGTTCTATGGATATTCAGAAGAAAAAGAACAGGAAATGATATATGGAGCAATAGATGGAATTGTTGGTAGTCTTGGTGACTCATATTCAGATTTTCTTAATCCAAAAGAGAATTCTCAACTAGGAGAAGAATTAACAGGCTCTTATGAAGGTATTGGTGCTGAAATTACAATAAAAGATAATCAATTAACTGTTGTTGCGCCACTTAAAGGAACTCCGGCAGAAGCGGCGGGTATTATGGCAAATGATAAAATTTTACAAATAGACGGAAAAAATACGAGTGATATGACTTTAGTTCAGGCTGTGATGAAAATTCGCGGCAAAGCAGGAACAATTGTTAATTTAAAGATTAAAAGAAGTAAAAAAACTTTTAATGTCAAAATAAAAAGATCTAAAGTTAAAATACCAGTTTTAAATTTCAAAATGCTTGACGGAAATATTGCCTATTTGCAAATTTTTAATTTTTACGAGAATACTTATACAGAATTTGAAAAGGCGGTAGAAGAAGTTTTAAAAAGTGGCACAGATAGTATGATACTTGATTTGAGAGGAAATCCTGGAGGATTTCTTGACTCTGCAATAAATATTGGAGAATTTTTTGTTCCAAGAAATAAAATAATTTTAAAGCAAGATTTTGGGCAAGGGAAGATAGAGAATATAAAATCTGAAGGTCCCGCTAGTTTTGCTAGGTTTAAAATGATAATTCTAATCGATGAAGGGTCCGCTTCGGCTTCTGAAATTTTGGCTGGCGCAATAAAAGAAAATAATCAAAAAACCATATTAATAGGAGAGAAGACATTTGGCAAAGGCACTGTTCAGGAGCTTATTAACTTAAGTGATAGTTCAGCCCTAAAAATAACAACAGCTCATTGGCTTTTGCCATCTGGAAAGTTTATTGAAGGTAAAGGCATTGAGCCAGATATTAAAATTAAAATAACAGAAAAAGACGTAAGCGAAAAGAAAGATCCTCAACTTAATAGAGCCATAAAAGAAATTAAAAAGAAATAGAATAGGTTTTTATGATTCCTTTGTATGACGAGTATCGTCCGAGCAGAGCCTCGATTGTTACAATCGGGCTTATTTTTTTAAATACAATAATTTTCTTTTTATCTTTTAATAACCTTGAAGCTATCGTTAATAAATTTGGATTAATTCCACAAAACATTCTTCTCGGAAAAGAACTTTATACTGTTTTTACTTCAATGTTTCTACATGCAGGGTTTTTGCACTTAATTGGGAATATGTGGTTTTTGTGGGTTTTTGGAAATAATCTTGAAGCCGCTATGGGGCGTTTTCGTTATCTTTTGTTTTATTTGCTTTGTGGTTTTTTTGCTTCATTTATTTTTGTTTTTTTATCTCAAGAAAAGTTATTGTCCATAGTTGGGGCATCTGGCGCAATTTCAGGAATACTTGGTGGGTATTTTATTTTATTTCCAAAGCACAAAATAAAATCTTTTTTACTGGTATTTGTTTTCCCTTTATTTTTTTCAGTTCCCGCAGTAGTATTTTTAGTGATTTGGATTTTGTTCCAAGTGTTTTATCCTGTACCTGGCGTTGCAACAGGAGCTCATTTAATTGGTTTTTTGGCGGGTCTTTTACTTGTAAAGACGCTTAAAAAGGGTTAATATATTTATCAGTGATGGCCCTATCGTCTAGTGGCCTAGGACGCCAGGTTCTCAACCTGGTAACCGGGGTTCAAATCCCCGTGGGGCCGCAGTTAAACAAATAAGGTAAGACTAACGACAAAAGAGAAGCTCAAAAAATTGGGCTTTTTCTATTGACTTTTTTTACAATAGTGCCAAAATAAAAGAATAAACTTTTTTACATATAAAAATACTAAAAAAATGAAAAAAAATTTTTCAAAATCATTTTTGGTGATTACAATTTTAGCAGTTTTATTTTTTGGACCAAAAATAGTAAAAGCTGCTACTTGGAGTGTAGTAAATGGCGGTTTTGAATCTGGTCCTGGTGTTGGTTGGCTTGAGGGTTGCGATTGGGGAGATTATGAAGATTGTGAAGGGTGGGTAATAGAAAAAAACACCGCATGGGCTGCTTCTGGCAATTGGTTAGCAAGTCTTAGTCCTGGCGATAGTATATTTCAAACAGGAATAACCCTTCCTCAGAATATTTATAAAATACTATTTTCTTTTGATTACGTTTATTGGAATGCTTATAAAAAAGGTGCAGCCATGGGTATTTTTGATTCAGATAGTGATGTACTTTTAGCAATAAAGACTACTGAAAATGGAGGGATTAAATATAATAATTTAGAGTACACAAGAAGTTACATAGACATTACAAAAAACAAGGGAAGAAATATATCTTTAATTTTTTACTCAGAAGACCTTTTTGATGTTGATAATGTAGCGATTTCTGTTTACTTTGGTTCTGTGAGAATTAATAGTGGAGCAAAATATACTCGTTCTCCAAATGTAACTCTTGGAATTAATGCTGTATCGGGAACAAAATATATGCGATTTTCCAACAATGCATCAAAGTGGACGGGTTGGAAAAAGTATGGCACAAGTTATAGGTGGAACTTAGCAAGTTCAACTTATGGAGGGAATACCAAACAAGGAACTAAACGAGTTTATATTCAATTTAAAGATAACCATGGGAATATTTGCTCTGTAAGTTCCGATTCTATTGTTTACGATAAAACGTTTCCTACCGGTTTAATCAGAATTAATAATAGAGCGAAATATACCAAATCAGCAAAGACTACTCTTTATCTTAAAGCTTCTGACAAGGGGAGTGGTGTTCGTTATATGCGATTTTCTAATAATGCAAGGAGGTGGACAGGTTGGAAGAGGTATAAAAGAAGATACTCTTGGCGTTTAAACAATTCTAGATATGGTGGTAATTCAAAAAAAGGCAAAAAATATGTTTATGTTCAATATATAGATAGAGCGGGTAATAAATCTTTAAGGAAATACGATACTATTATTTGGAAATAGAAAAGTTGTTCAATGCCATCATTGAAACACTCTCATTAAATTTATTTTATTTAATATTTTTTAAAATATCTCGCAAATTATAATAGCCAAGGAATGGCTATTTTCTATTGCATAAGATTTTAAATCTTGATATAATTTTAACAGGAAGGTAGGAAAAGAAACCCCTTCCTAGATGATTTTTTACCGTTCTTTTCCGGTGACTAGAGAAGACCGGATCCAGATTTTTCTGGATAGAAAAAATCATCAAAATAGCACATTGCATAATTGAAGTAGTGATAAAATCGCTGATAGCAAAAACAAGGCATCCCACAGAAAGAAACAAGAGAATAGGTAAAAACATATCATGCGGCAAAGGAGGCAAAGGATAAGATAGTCAGATAGACTTAACAGTACTTGATTTTGTAGGGAGATAAAATATTGAAGGGTAAGGTGAGCCCAACCAATAGGAAATATTTCTCCTTGCGATTTCGAGATGATTTCAAGCTGCTTCAAAATATTGGCCGTCTCCAGGTCCCTAGACTGGAATAAGGGCCAAAGAAGCACATTAACTCATACACGAGGAGACCTACGGGCCTCCTCTTTCTCGTTTTAAAGGGTTTGGTATAATTATTTAAGGAGGGTTGGCTGAGCGGTTTAAAGCGCCGGTTTCGAAAACCGGTGGGGTTTTCCCCACGCAGGTTCAAATCCTGCACCCTCCGCACCTTGCAATATATCTCAAAATACAATAGAATTTAATTTAATTTAAAGGTTGGAGGTGCTTTATATTTACTACCAAAACGTAAAATATGATTGAATTTATTGAAAAGAATACAGGTACTATTTTAATTGCAGTAATCTTTATTTTTCTTTTGTGGAACATTTTTCTTGAGTTGAGGTTAAAAAAAGAAAAAGAAAGAACAACTAACTTTTTTAGGGGCAAAAAAGCGGAAAGTCTTGAGTCAATTATTTCTGAACTTTTTAAAAACCAGAAAAGAACAGAAGAGAAGATACACAAGGCATTAAATAGAATAAAAGAACTTGATAAGTCAGCGCTTCACTCAATTCAAAAAATAGGCGTTGTTCGTTTTAATCCTTTCTCGGAGATTGGGAGTAATCAAAGTTTTGCTATAACCTTACTTGATCAGAAAGATGATGGAATTGTAATTTCTTCTTTGCATTCAAAAGAAGGAACAAGAGTTTATACAAAGCCGATTAAAAATGGCGAATCAGAATATTCTCTCTCAAAAGAAGAAGAAGAGTCAATAAAGCAAGCCCTTAAATAGTAAAAGATATTTTTTATGGAAAAAGGAACAAAAAAAATTCCTGTTATTGTTGTTTTGGGTCATATAGATCATGGCAAGAGTTCTTTATTAGAAGCGATTAGAGATGATTTTAAAATAACAAATAAAGAGTCGGGAGGAATAACTCAACATATTGGTGCCTATGAGATAGAATACGAGGGGCAAAAAATTACTTTTATTGATACACCAGGACACGAAGCTTTCTCCGAAATGAGATCGCGCGGAGCAAAGGTTGCGGATATTGCAATTTTAGTCGTGGCGGCCGATGAAGGCGTTAAGCCCCAAACAAAGGAAGCAATTAATACAATAAAAGAAGCAAAGATTCCTTCTGTGATTGTTCTAAATAAGATTGATAAAGAAAATGTTGATATTCAAAAAGCAAAAGGAGAGTTGCAAAATACAGGTGTTTTAATTGAGGAATGGGGAGGAGATATTCCTATTGTCGAAGTTTCAGCAAAGACCAAAAAAGGCATAAAAGATCTTCTTTCTGTTTTAAGGCTTTTGACTGAAGTCTCTGAAATTAAATCAGACGAAGATAAAAAACCCAAAGGGTTTGTTTTAGAAAGCCACCTTAATTCTTTCTGTGGCCCGAAAGCCACCCTAATAATAGAAGAAGGAAGATTAAAAGAAGGGGATGTTATAAAAACAGAAACTACTTTTGGAAAAATAAAAGCAATGAAAAATTTTAAATTACAAGACAGAAAGGAGGCGATCCCGGGCGAAGCAGTTGTTGTTACTGGATTTAAAGATGTTCCGGGCGTTGGTGAAAGTTTTTATTTCTCAAGTTCTGTTGATGATGCCCAAAAAGAATTGTTAGAGAAAAAAACAGAGGAAGATATACCTCCTTTTAAAGAGAAGGAAGATATTGATAATTATCTTAAAACAATTATCAAGGGAGACTGCAAGGGTTCTGTTGAGGTTTTATCAAAGATTTTAAATGATTTAATTCAGGATAAAATAGGTATTAAAATTCTAAACACAGGAGTAGGGGATATTACAGATTCCGATATAAGGCTAGCAGATAATGAAAATGCTTTAATTATCGGATTTAGAGTTTTTCCTAATGCTGTTGCAAAAACGCAAGCATCCCAGAGAGAAGTTAAAATTTTAACTTTTGAAGTAATATATGATCTTATTGATAACATAAGAAAAGAAATGGCAAATATGCGTGAGAAAAAGAAAGAAAGAGTTGATCTTGGCAAAATAAAACCGCTTATTATTTTCAAGACCCAAAAAAGAGGAGAAAAAAAATATAGGCAGATTATTGGCGGAAAAGTTATCGAAGGGGAAGTAAAGAAATCAGAAGTTGAGATTAAAAGGGGCGAGGAAATTTTAGAAGGAGGCAGAATATTAGAACTTCAGGAACAAAAAAAGAAAATAGAAAAAGCGAAATCACCAAGAGAGATAGGCATTTCCTATGAAGGAAAAACAAAAATAAAAGAAGATGATATCTTATTAGTTTTTGAAATTATAGAAACTTAAATTTTTATATGAATTTTCGCCTTCAAAGGATTAATGACCTTTTACGAGAAGAAATCTCAAAAATAATTTTGAAAGAGATAGATTTTGAAAATAATTGTATTGTTACAGTAACCAGAGCAGATACAGCTCCTAATTTTTCAAAAAGTAAAATTTTTTTTACCGTTATACCAGAGACAAAAGAAAAGTATGTTCTCTCGCAAATTAAAAATAATATTTACGATATTCAAAAAATAATCAATAAGAAATTAAAAATGAAGTACGTGCCTAGACTCTTTTTTGAAATTGATACAGGCGCAAAAAATTTATATAAAATCGATAAATTTTGTCATTAAAAATGGAGAAAAAAATAATAGAACAATTTAAAAAATTAGAGAAAGAGATAAAAAACGCAAAGAAAGTTTTACTTTTAGGTCATCGTGCTCCTGATGGTGATGCAATAGGCGGTCTTCTTTCTTTAAATAGCTACTTAAAAAGTTTAAGAAAAGAAACATATATTTTTTCTTCACAGCCTCCCAAATATCTTGATTTTTTACCAGAATATAAAGATATTAAAAAAAAGAAACCAAAAAAGAATGATTTTGATTTAATATTAGCTTTGGATTATGCGGACGAGAGAAGAATCGATATCCCCGCAAATTTTTCTATTGATAAAAATAAAGTTATTTCAATTGATCACCATATTTCTGGAAAAAGAACTGGGAAAATAAAAATTGTAAGTGCGTCTGCCTCTTCGGTCTGTGAAATGATATATTATTTTTTAAAGATGGCCGGAATAAAAATTAATAAAGAAATTGCTAATTACCTTCTTGTTGGTATCTTTACTGATACAGTAGGATTTACGCGTCTGCCAGAAAGAGAAGATATAAAAGAAGTAATAGTAGATCTTATTAAAAAAGGAGCTAATCTTAAAAAAATTACCTCAAGTTACCATCATATAAGTTATCTTCAGTCAAAAGTACTTGAAAGATTTTTATCTCGGGCAAAATGGGATAAAAAATTAAATATAATTTACTCTTGGATTTCATATGAAGATTTTTCAGAGTTAAGAGAAAGAATATATAAAAAGAAAAAACCCTCAGAACTTTTCTTACAAGAACCACCCGTTTTTCCGGATTTTCTTGCAAGGGTTGGAGAAGCCGACGTATATGTTTTTTTAGTGAAATTGAAGAAAGAAAAAATAAAAGTAAGTCTTCGTTCCTCAAGTGAGATTGACGTTGCTAAAATTTCAGAAATTTGGGGCGGCGGAGGGCACAAAGAAGCTGCTGGATTTTTTACCAAAGGAACAGTAAAGGAAGTTATGCATTTGCTTAAAAACGAATTGAAAAAACAAAAGAAATAAGGTATTATTTTAGGGCGGCGCGGTGGCCGAGTGGTTAGGCAACGGTCTGCAAAACCGTGTACATCGGTTCAATTCCGATCCGCGCCTCACTGCCCGGGTGCTGGAATTGGTAGACAGTCCGGACTTAAAATCCGGTGGAGTTCACCCTCCGTGTGGGTTCGACTCCCACCCCGGGCATAAATTAAACGGCTTTTAGCCGCTTTTTATTTTGAAATTCTTTCTATTTCTGATAAAATTGTTTAAATAAGTTCTACAAAAAGAATATGAATTTTGACTTTGCAAAAAAAGAAGAAGAAATATTAAAATTTTGGAAAAAGAATAATATCTTTGAGAAATTAAGAAACAAAAACCAAGGCAAAGAACGTTGGTCTTTTTTAGATGGTCCGATAACCGCAAATAATCCGATGGGAGTTCATCATGCTTGGGGAAGAACATATAAAGATGTTTTTCAGCGTTACAAAGCAATGCAGGGATTTGATGAAAGATTCCAGAATGGCTTTGATTGCCAGGGTTTGTGGGTTGAAGTTGAGGTTGAAAAAGAACTCGGTTTTAAGAATAAAAAAGATATTGAAAATTACGGAGTAGAAAAATTCGTTGAAAAATGCAAAGAAAGAGTTTTTAAGTATTCAAAAATTCAAACAGAACAATCAATAAGATTAGGTCAATGGATGGATTGGGGAAATTCCTATTATACAATGTCAGATGAAAATAATTATGCCATTTGGAATTTTCTTAAAAAATGTGATGAGAAGGGTTGGATTTATAAAGGACACGATACAGTTGCTTGGTGTCCAAGGTGTGAAACTGCAATTTCACAGCACGAAATACTTACAGAAGACTATAAAGAAATTACTCACGATTCAGTATTTTTTAGACTTCCTATAATAAATGAGGGAAATAAAGAATGGGAAAATACTTATCTTTTGGTATGGACAACAACTCCATGGACAATACCAGCAAATGTTGCAATTGGTATTAATAGTAAATATACATATGGTATTTGGGAAGATAAAAAATCAAAAGAAAAATATGTATTTTTATTGTCCGGAGAAGAGAAAAAACCACCAGTAAGGGAAGTGCAAAAAAATGGTGGGGCACTATCTCTTGAGGCCTGGATTATGCAGGATTTAGGAAAGACGTTAGGGAATATAAAAACAATAGAGGCTGAAGAATTATTAAATTTAAAATATAAAGGGCCATTTGATGATTTGGAAATAGTAAAAAACGCACAGAAAGAAAACCCAGAGACTTTTCATTCAATTGTAGACGTGAGGGATATCGTGAATGATGAGGAGGGAACTGGTCTATTGCATATTGCCCCTGGTGCAGGACAGGAAGACTTTAAAATTGGAAAGAAAGAAAAACTTTCTATAATTTCTCCAATAGCAGATAATGCAGATTATCTTGAGGGGATGGGAGAATTTACGGGGAAAAACGCAAAAAAACAACCAGAGATAATAATAAACAAACTCGGAGATTATTTTTTCAACAAAAAATCATACTTACACAGATATCCTGCTTGTTGGCGTTGTAAAGAAGAATTAGTTTGGAAAGTAGCTGACGAATGGTATATTTCAATGGAGAAATTAAGAGATGAGTTGATAGACATAACAAAGAAAATAAAATGGATTCCTTCTTTTGGGCTTGAAAGAGAATTAGATTGGCTAAAAAACATGGACGATTGGTTGATCAGTAAGAAAAATCGATATTGGGGGTTGGCTTTGCCGATTTATGAGTGTAAAAAATGTGGCAATTTTGAAATAATTGGATCAAGAGAAGAGTTGAAAGAAAGAGCAATTGAAGGATGGGAAGAATTTAA
This sequence comes from Candidatus Paceibacterota bacterium, assembly GCA_028716825.1. Classification (NCBI taxonomy): domain Bacteria; kingdom Bacillati; phylum Minisyncoccota; species Minisyncoccota bacterium. Next base: position 37,191 of record JAQUPA010000002.1, on the reverse strand, counting down.
AGGGAAATCTCCCCACAAACCTTGGATTGATAAAGTAAAAATAAAATGTTCAAAGTGCGAAGAAGTAGTCTCGCGCATTGCTGACGTTGGTAATCCATGGCTGGACGCAGGAATCGTGCCCTTTTCTACTTTAAATTATTTCTCTGACAGAAAATATTGGGAAGATTGGTTCCCGATTGAATTTATTTGTGAATCTTTTCCGGGACAATTTAAAAATTGGTTTTATTCTCTTATTGTAATGAGTACTGTTTTGGAAGAAAAACCTCCGACCAAAACAATATTTGGGTATGCTAGCGTGGTGGACGAAAAGGGTGAAGAAATGCACAAGTCCAAAGGGAATGCAATTTGGTTTGATGACGCTATAGGCAAAATAGGAGCAGACGTGATGCGTTGGATTTATGTAAAACAAAATCCTTTTTACAATCTTAGATTTGGGTATCACGTCGCGGAAGAGACAAAAAGAAAACTTTTAAATCTTTTAAATAGCTACACTTTTTTCAAGACATATATTTCAGAAGAGGAGATAAACAACTTAGATATAAATAATATTAAGGGTAAAAACGCCTTAGACAAATGGATTCTATCAAAAATTAACGGACTAATAGATGAAGTGAACAAAAATCTTGAGAAATACGACTCTACAAAGGCAAGCATGTTGATAGAAAATTTCTTTATTGAGGATTTATCTCTCTGGTATATTAGGAGATCAAGAAAAAGATTTCAAAAGCCCAAAGATAAGAAAGAGAAAGAAGATGCAGCAGAGACTCTTTATTTTGTTCTTTTCAACCTAATAAAGCTTATGGCGCCGATGGTACCATTTTTAAGCGAACAAATTTACTTGGATTTGAAAAATAAAAATATACCAGAGGAGTCCGTACATTTATTTGATTATCCAAAAGTAGACAAAAATTTAATCGACAAAAAACTAGAAGAAAAAATGAACAAAGTTCGAGAAATTGTTACTTTGGCCCTTTCAAAAAGGAAAGAAGCTGGGATGAAAGTCCGTCAGCCACTAAATAATTTACAAATAAATGATAAAGAAATAGCAGAAAAAAAAGAATTATCAGATTTAATTAAAGAAGAATTAAACGTAAAAGAAGTTACTTTTGGTAAATCCTTAAAACTTGATACAAAGATCACAAAAGAGCTTAAAGAAGAAGGTTTTTTGAGGGAGATTACAAGAGCAATCCAGGAAATGAGGAAAAAGGGCGGTCTTAGCAAGGAAAATGTTATTGAGATTCATTATAAGGGTGATGAAAAAAATTCGAATATATTAAAGAAAAAGAAAAACTTTGTAAAAGAAGAAACATTAGCAAAAGACCTTTTAGAGAAAGAAAAACCACCCTATCTTAAAGAAATAATAAAAGTAAAGGGGAAGATTTTTTATGTAGAAAGAGACGAAAAAGGTAGATTTACAGACATTACAAATATTCGAAAGTCAATTCGGGAAGACATGCAGAAGAAAGCAAGAAAGAAATTTAAAAGAGGAGAAGAACTTTGGCTCGGAATAAAGAAAAAATAGGTATGCTTCACGAAACAATAAAGACAAAAGCAGTTGTTATTGGCGAAAAAGAACTGGGCGAAGATGATAAGTTATTTTATTTATACACAAAAAAATTTGGCAAAATTGAGGTTTTAGGAAAAGCAATTAGAAAACCACAAGCAAAATTAAAAGGAGGTCTCCAGATTTTAAACTTAATTAATCTTGAGTTTGTTAAAGGTAAGAACTTTAATATAGTAACTGATGCTATATTAAAAGAAGATTTTTCGGAAATAAAAGAAAATCCGAAATTATTTAGGATGGCACTTTATATTTCTGATATTTTAAACAAACTTGTAAATGGAGAGGAGAAAGATGAAGAAATTTGGAATTTACTTCTTGAGACATTAAAAAAAATTAAAAAAAATAAACCAGGAAGTGAATGGCTTTTTGTAAGATATTTTGAGTGGGTTCTTTTTTCCTTTTTGGGTTTTGAACCCGAGCTTTATTATTGTATTGAATGCGAAAAGAAAATAAACGAAGGAAAGATTTTCTTCTCTGCAAAAGATGGGGGGTTAATTGACGCAGAACACATTCAAAATAAAGAGAAAAGAGGTAAAGAAATATCAAGAGATATTATTAAGATATTAAGATTAATTATTCATAAAGACGAAAATATTCTGGAAAAACTTAAAATTAACAATTATCAAAAAGAAGAATTAAAGAAAATTACAAAGTATTATCTCTATTATATTATTCAAGAAAAAGTGTTTGTAATTTAACTTTATTATTATATAATTATATAATTTAAATAAGACTGACTTAGTAAAAAATAAATTATTTATTTAAAATTTATAAAACTCAAATATGGTATTTTTTAAAAAAATAAATATATTTTCTGATTATAAAAAATATAATTTACCTCTTTTTGAATATCCCCCCTTTATCTTTTTTGTGCTGGGATGTTTTATAGTGGCAGCAATTCTTATAGCCTATTATGTTGGTAATCGTTATTTAGAGCCAGAACAATTGTCTTTAGTGATTATGGGAATCGCTGTCATACTTTTAGCTCTTAATTACATTATAGTAAACAGTTTTCAGAATTTAGCAGAGGCCAATTTATTAAAATCTGAATTTATGAATATAGTTTCTCATGAATTAAAAACGCCTCTTACCAACTTAAAATGGACAATTGATTTAGCTATGAGCGAGGGTTGTGTAGGGAAAGATAAGGAGCATTTTGAAATGATCCGGGCTCAAAACGAAAGAATGTTAAAATTAATAAATAATATGTTAACGGCTTCCAGGATTGAACAAAAAAGATGGTCTCCAAAAGGAGAGAAAGTAGATTTAAAGGAAATTGTGGAGAAAGTTATTAAAAAACTTAATCCTTTAATTAAAGATAGTAATGTCAAGATTGATTTTTCTTCAAAAAAAGTTCCCAAAATAATAACAGATCCTCAAGCAGTCGAGCAAGTAATAGAAAACCTTTTAGATAACGCTGTTGGGTACAGTAAAGGAAGTGATGTTGTAAAAATTTCTCTCGAAAAAGATAAACAAATGGTAAAATTTTCTGTTTTAGACAAAGGAGTTGGAATTCCAGAAGAAGAACAGAAAAAAATTTTTGATAAATTTTTTCGAAGTAGTAATATTTTTCGTTATCAGACAAAGGGGCTTGGTCTGAGTCTTTATATAGTAAAAGCTATTATAAACGAGCTTAAAGGAAAGGTCGGTTTTATATCAAAAGAAAACGAGGGTAGTACTTTTTGGTTTTTATTACCCTTAAAATGAAAAAATGGAGTTTACGCATTAAATTTTTATCGCGTTGCTCAAAAAATTTAGGAAGCTAACGCATTAAATTTTCTCGCTAAGCTCAAAAATTTATGAAAAAGATATTATTTATTGAAGATGAGTTTAGTCTTCAAAAATCAGTAGGCGAGTTTCTTAAAAAAGAAGGTTATGAAGTGATTCATGCTCTGGATGGAGAAATCGGTTTAAATATGGCAAAAACAGAAGAACCCAATCTTATATTGCTTGATATTATTTTGCCCAAGAAAGATGGTTTTGAGGTTTTAGAAGAGTTAAAGAAAGATAAAAAAACAGAGAAAATTCCAATTATTGTTCTAACTAATCTTGAGAATCCAAAGGACATAGAGAAAAGTTTATCTCTTGGAGCGACTACCTATCTTGTAAAGTCAGATTATGAATTAAAAGATATAGCAGAAAAAGTTAAACAGTATATAGAATCTTAAAAAAAATAAATTTTTATGAGAGTTGAGCCACAACAATTAAAGGCTTTTATATTGGACTCTGGGTTGGTAAAAAAAGAAGATCTTGAAAAAGCAGATAATAAAGCTACAAAGACAGGAAAAAAAATTGAAGATATTTTAATACATGATGGATTAATTAAGGAAGAAGATTTAATTCACTTAAAAGCATATATTTTGGGTATTCCTTTTATAAACCTTGAAAAAGAGAAAATTCCTTTAAGCGTTCTTAAAATCATTCCTCAGCCAATTGCGAGGAAACATAACATTGTATCTTACAAAAAAGAGGACAGAAACCTTGAAGTTGCGATGTTGAATCCAGAAGACTTGCAAACAATTGAATTTATTAAAAAGAAAGCAAACTTAAAAGTTCTTCCTCGTCTAACAACTCCTTCTAGTATAAAAAATGCTCTAATACAATATGAGGAAAGTTTAGAGTCTGAATTCGGGTCAATTATTAAAGAAAAAGTTTCGGAAATAAAGCATGTTTCAGATGATAAAGACAAGAAGACCGAAGAGAAAAATGAACTTGTAAAAGCAGCAGAAGAATTACCTATTATAAAAATTGTAGACGTGCTTTTAAAGCACGCAATATTACAAAGGGCATCTGATATTCATGTAGAACCCGGCGAGAAAGAGGTAGTTGTAAGGTATAGAATTGATGGTATTTTACATGATGCCATGGTGCTTCCAAAGAGAGTGCAACCTGGTATTATAGCAAGAATTAAAGTGCTTTCTTCTCTCAAATTAGACGAACATCGTCTTCCTCAGGATGGTCGTTTCAAAATAGAGACAGAAGAATACAAAATTTCTTTTAGAGTTTCTATTTTACCTACTTTTTATGGTGAAAAGATTGTGATGAGATTGTTGCCGGAAACTTCAAAAGCTTTTACCCTTGAAGAATTAGGGTTTTGGGGAGATTTACTAGAAGACGTTCACGTCAATATTAAGCGTCCTAATGGTTTAATTCTAGTAACGGGGCCTACGGGTTCTGGGAAAACAACAACTCTTTATTCCGTAATGGATATTTTAAATACCCCGGGGGTAAATATTTCTACCGTTGAGGATCCTATTGAATATACAATGCCTCGGATAAATCAAAGCCAAGTAAAACCGGAAATTGGGTTTACTTTTGCTTCAGGATTAAGGTCTCTTGTAAGACAGGATCCAGATATTATTATGGTAGGGGAAATTAGAGACAAAGAAACAGCAGAACTTGCAATAAACGCTGCCCTTACAGGACACTTAGTCCTTTCGACCCTACACACAAATACTGCCGCGGGCGCAGTACCAAGACTCATTGATATGGGAGTTGAACCATTTCTTGCGGCATCAACCCTGAGACTTGTGGTGGCTCAAAGGCTTGTAAGGAAACTTGCTTCTGACATGGAAGAATATTATTTTAAAAAAGAAGAGATACAGAGCCTTGCAAAGCAATATAATATGGAAAAAATTTTAAACATATTTAAAGAAGAAAAAATTATTAAGAAAGATCAGGGTTGGGAAAATATTAAATTTGGAAGACCAAAAAAAACTAAAGGAGTAGAAGGTGGCTATAAAGGAAGAGTTGGTATTTATGAAGTTTTATCTGTTAGCGACGCCATTAAAGAACTGATTATCAAAGAAAGATCGGCTGACGAAATTCAAGTACAGGCAGAAAAGGAAAAAATGTTAACAATGTTCGAGGATGGTTTTGTAAAAGCAGCAAGGAGATTAACTAGCATTGAAGAGGTTTTAAGAGTTGCTACAGAGAAATAAATATTTTTATATATGCCAATATATGAATATCAGGCAAAAGAAATGAATGGAGAAACAGTATTTGGGACAGAGAAAGCAAAAAGCAAAGAGGAACTTGCTAAATTATTAATGAAAAAAAATCTTATTTTAATTTCTACAGATGGTAACAAAGAAAATAAGCGGAAAATATTCAAATTAAAAAGTGGGAAGATAAAACTTACAGATAAAATGATATTTACTCGGCACCTCTCAGTTATGATAGGGGCCGGTTTTCCTTTTGATAAATCTTTAGATGTTTTAGCCAATCAGGCGGAAAGTGATAAATTTAAGGAAGTAATATCAAAAATGAGAGAAGATGTTCTTAGAGGAGAGCAATTTTCAGAAGCTCTTAAAAAGCATCCCCAAGTTTTTAGTGAGCTTTATGTCAATATGGTAAGAGTAGCAGAGGAGACGGGTAATTTAAAAGACGTCCTTGAAACTCTTGCCGAACAAATGAAAAAAGATCAGGAGGTTATAAGCAAAGTTAAGGGAGCCATGATGTATCCCATAGTTCTTCTATGCTTGATGGCAGTTATAGGGACCGGGATGATGATTTTTATTTTACCGCAATTTTCTAAAACTTTTGAAGAGATGGAAGTTGAGACGCCCGTTATAACCCAAATTATATTGTCTTTTGGGGACTATCTTGCTAAGTTTTGGTATTTAATTCCAGTAATAATAGTTTTACTCGTTTTTTTATTTATAAGGGTTAAAAAAAGTAAAAAAGGAAAGTTGGCTTTCGATAAATTGTCTTTAAAGATTCCCGTGGTTGGCCAGATTTTTAAAAAATTAAACACAGCAAGAACTGCTCGAACTTTAAGTTCCTTAATAAAAAGTGGTGTTCCTATTGTAAAAAGCTTAAATATTCTCTCTACTACCCTTACAAATAAATTATATAAAGACGCGTTAAGAGATGTAGCAGATCAAATTCAAAAAGGGAGAACACTTAAAGAATCTCTTATAAGTCATGAAAATCTTTTTTCTTTCTTGTTAATTCAGATGGTAGAAGTGGGAGAGGAGACAGGAAATATGGGAGAAGTTTTAAATGATCTTGCCGATTTTTATGAAACTGAGTTAGATAGAATTACCAAAAACTTATCAACAATAATTGAACCGGTTCTTATGGTTATAATCGGAATTGCAGTAGCCGTTTTTGCAATTTCAATTATTGGCCCAATGTATTCAATGATGAATAGGCTATAAGATTTAAATACCACATGGCAAAAAAATACAAAAAAGCATTCACCTTAGTAGAGGTATTAGTCGTTGTTTCTGTTATTGGAATTATAAGCGGCATAAGTGTTGTTGCTATAAAAAACTATCAGCCAATAATGAATTTAAGTGGTATTGCAAGAGATATAGTAACAGATCTTCGTTATGCCCAGCAGCTTGCAGTTTCGGAGCAAGTAAAACACGGAATTAAATTTTGCCAGATTGAAAAAAAATACCAAGTAATAAGGTACGGTGCAGAGGAAGTCATCATAAAAGAAGCAAGCCTTCCGCAAGGAGTTTCTTATCAATCCATAGAGGGCCTTACTTTAGAAAGAGTAAGGTTTAATCCTTATGGGGCGGTAGAGGAACGGGGAACCGTGATTTTAATTAACCTGGAATCAAAAACAAAAACAATCGAAATAAAGCCATCTGGTTTTGTAAAAATGCAATAAAAGAAAAAAATGGAAAAATCATCTCCAGGAATTAAAAAAAACTCTTTTACATTGATAGAATCACTTTTAGCTGTTTTTATTATAACCGTAGCTTTTGTTTCGGTAACAAGGATTTTTCCTCTAAGTTTAAAAGTTGAAAGATCATCTGAAATGAGAAGTAGGGCAGTTGAACTTGCGCAAGCAAAAATCGAAGAGCTTTCACTTTTGTCGTATGAGGAAATAAATTGTTCAGGTAATATTCCTCCTTGTGAGGAAACAGAAAATCCCGTTGCAGAAGATGCATCTTTTAGAAGAAATATTTCTATAACATACGTTAATCCTCCCGGTTTTGAGGAATCTGTCAGCGATACAAACATGAAGAAAATCAATGTAACTTTATTTTGGGACGCGTCTTTTGATGTGGGAGAAGATAGTATTGTCTTGAGTACAATTATTACAAACAGATAATTTTTATGAAAAAAAGAAAGAAAAATATAGCTTTTACCGCCACAGAGACAGTAGTTGCAATAGCTGTTGCAACTGGCATTATGCTAAGCATTTATTCTTTATATTTATTACATCAACGAGCTTACAGAAAAGGAGAAGAAGCGGGAGAGGTTATACAGAACGGCAGAATAGTTTTAGAAAGGCTTTCAAGGGAATTACGCCAGGCAAAAGAAATAGTAACAGTATTACCTGACACAAGGGATAGTGAAGAATTAAGTCCGCCAAACAATATTAAATTTCAAGACGGACATGCTCCGCAAATAACAGAAGAACAAAATCCACAAGCAGTGAGTGAAAATACTATTACTTTATACGGTTTGGCTTCCGAAACAAATGATTACTACAAAGGAACATTTATTAAAATTATTTCTGGTACTGGAGAAGGCCAAGTAAAGGAAATTATTGAATATGATAGTGCTTCGAAAGTTGCAACAGTAAAAGGAGCATGGGAAATACAACCTACTACTACTTCAATTTATAGAATAGATAGCTCCTTTTATTATATTTATTATTTTAAAGATGGTAGTAATAATTTAAGAAGGCAGGTATTAATTTACCATTTTTCCGATACAAGCCCTACTTATTATGTTCCTTGGAACGCAGTTCCGCCCACGGGAGAAACTTTAGTAGAAGAAATATTAATTGATGAGATAATCGGGGAATATATTACAAGTTTAGAATTTTGGGGAAATCCACTTATAAATATTGCTTTGACTATTACAAAAGGTGATAAAAGCATGGATCTTTTTACAAAAGTTCACGGAAGAAATTTATAATATTTATGCAAAAAAAGAGAAAAAATTTTATTTCCTTGCTTGCTATAATTACAGTTTCTTTGCTTTTGATGGTCGCTATTTATTTCTCAAATTTAGTTTTAACAGAGATGAGAATTTCCCAGAGTCATTCAAAAGCATCACAAGCTTATTATTTGGCAGAAGCTGGAATTAATGAGGCGATTTGGAAATTACAGTATGATACAACTACTGGCGATGGAGATAAAGCTTGGGCAGATGATTTTGTAGAATCGGCGACTTGTGAAACTTTTTCTGATAGCTTTACAAGAACAAACACTTTGTCCCAAGATTCTTCTTATACAGTTACTATTCAAAGTTCTGAATGTGCAAGGGGTGATATAATCTCAACAGCAGAAATTTTATTGCCTAATGGTAATACAGTTCAGCGCGTTGTAAAAACAAGAGTATTTAAATCATTAAATCCAAGTTCAACACAAAATAGTGCTGTATTTACAGGGGGTGCGAGTGAAGTTATTCGTTTTATGGCAGGATATATGAATATTTATGACGGAAATATGTTTTCTAACAACAATATTATTCTTCAATTAGTTAGCACTCTTCGAGCTTATGATAATCCAGAAACAACAGATGTAGAAGAAGGGAAAGTTGCGGCAGCAAACAACATTAATAAATCTTTGTTAAGCACAATTATATCAACTGGTCAGTGTGCTCAAAATATTTTCAATCCTGAGGCGTCGTGTCTTGCCGCTGGATTTACTCGCCCTCCATCAAAAATAGATATGCCGATGATTGATTTTGATTCGGCAGACGCAGCTTCTTATAAAAGCAGAGCACAGGTCCTAGGGACAGTTTATACCTCGGAAGAATTTGAAGACCTTATGTGGAATAATCAAAACCTTACTTTAAATAATGCTGTGACTTATGTTACGGGATCCATAGAGTTAAGAGGCGGTCAGACAATTACTGTAAACGGATCATTGGTGGCTGACGGCAATGTTACAATCGGCGAGAGGAGTTGCTGGTATAAAAATATTTTAAATTGGCGTTGCGGAAATAGCCAATTAACAATAAATCATCCAGCAGATACGCCATCGGGACTTATGACAAAAAGAAAGATAGGGGCAGGACTTTTTTTGGAAACAATAAATATAAACGGACTTTTATATGCTAATGATGAACTTTCGCTAGTTAGTCTACCGGCAAGTTTTAATATTGTTGGGGGCATGATGGCAAGAAAAATGTCATTAGTTAGTGTTTGGCAGGCACTTAATATTACATTAGATAATGATTTAATCAATGAAGCAATAGGCGATCCAACATATTCTCCAATTGTTCAAATTGAGCACTGGGAAGAAACTTATTAAATAAGAAAAATCAATAAATTTAAATAAGTAATTTTATATTTTGTTTTAGAAATAATTTTATATTTTGTTTTGAAAACGTTGTTTTTGTTTGATATACTTAAATAACTTTCATTTTTCGAATTTTAATTTTTGATTTACCATCATGCCATTATTTCTTCCAAAAACTGAAGCGTTTGGGATAGATCTATCTGATCGTTCAGTTAAAATGGGTCAAGTAAAAAAGAAAGGATCTAAATTAGTATTAAAAAGTCTTGGCGAGAAAGAAATTCCAGCCGGCTTTATAAACGACGGTATTATTAATAAAGACAAAGAACAAGAGCTGATAAAAATAATTCAAGAATGTAAAAATAGTGTCTTGGGGGCAAAGATTAAAACAAAAAAAGCTATTTGTTCATTGCCAGAAGAAAATAGTTTTATAAAAGTTATTAATATTCCAGGAATGAAAGAAGAAGAAATGGAAAATGTAATAAAATGGCAAATTGAATCAAACTTTCCTGTAAAAATGCAGAACGTTTATTTTGATTGGCAAATCATTGAGGGAAAGGAAAAAAGCCAGAAAAAACAAAAAAAAATACAGGAGAAAAATAAAGAAAATCAAGAAGAGACACATCCAATTTGTGTATCGGTTGTGCCAAAAGAAGTAATTAACTCGTATTTTTCTATTTTTAAAAATTCTGGCATTGAGCCAATAGTTTTTGAGATTGAATCAATGGCAACAGTAAGAAGTCTTATTAAAAGTTATATAGAGCGTCCGGTAATCATTCTTGACATAGGGAAGTGTGGCGCTGGTCTTACATTTTTTTCTGGAGAGACGATCTTATTCACTTCGCACATTGATATATCAGGACAGAAGTTTGTCGAAGTAATATCTAAGTCTTTAGGGGTAAGTCTTGATAGGGCGGAGAAGATAAAAAGAAAGGTGGGTCTTGCTGGTCTTCAAAAACAAGGTATAAAACTTTCTAAAATTAATTTTCCACTAACAAATCTAGTTGCCGATGTTAAAACTCCTAAAATTGAAGGTGAGAAAAAAATAGGAGAAAAAGAAGATGAAGTCGATGCAGAAAAAGTTTTTAATGCTCTTGTTCCGATCCTTACCGATCTTTCAGAGCAAATTAAACAGTATATTGATTATTTTAAAGATTTTAAGGAAACGAAAGAAATTCCTGTTGGTTCAATTGAAAAAATCATAGTTTGTGGAGGAGAATCAAGATTAATAGGTTTTACTGATTTTATTCACGCCTCATTAAATGTTTCAACGGAAATAGCAAATATTCCAGAAAAAATTTCTATTTCAAAAAACATAACTAAAAACCCTTCGGTGCGTGATTTTTTATCATACACAACAGTTGTGGGTCTTGCTATAAGAGGAGCAACGGCAGAAATAATTTGAATCTATGTTAACTTTTAATCTTCTTCCCACAGAACAAAAAGAAGAAATAGAAAAAGAAAGACTATATTTAATTGGTGTTGGTATTTTAAAATCGCTTTTTCTCGCCCTTCTTATTGTTTTTTTTCTACTTCTAAGTGCTGATTTTTCTTTGAAATTTTTGTCATCTGATCAAAAAAGATCCCTTGAAGAAATTAAAAAAGACAAATTAATTAAGGATATGATAGCCTTAGATGATCAAGTTTTAAAATCGAATGATTTTATTGATAAAGTTTATAGTGCGCAAAAAGACATAGTTTATTTTTCAACAACAATTGAGAAGATATCTGCTTTGGTACCGAGCGGAATTTACTTTACAGAATTAACCATTGAAAAGAAGACACAAGGAGAGACAACCGCTACTTCTCCGGCAGCAGAAGGAGATTCTTCAGAAGAGACTCAGAGCCAAACTACTCCCACTCCAACAACAACTACGGCAACAGAGACGAACAATCAACAACAGGAACAGCAGCAATATTACGAAGTGAAAATTTCTGGAATTGCTAAAAAAAGAGAACAAGTTATTATTTTTGAGAAAAATCTTAGATCTCAGTCAGAATTTATGTCCTTGGTTTCTCCTTTGCAAAATATTTTAAAAGCGCAAGAGGTAGAATTTGAATTTTCTTTTAAACTAAAATAATAAATTATATTTAAATCATGACAGGGCCAAAGAAAAGAAAATTAATTTTTATTATCTGGATTTTAATTATTGTCTTTATTATTGTCGGTATTTTCTTTGCTTTTAAAAGATTAAACTTAGGAATGCATAAATATTTTAAAGAAAAAGAAGATTTTTCTGCTTTTCGAGAAAAAATAAATACCCTTGAGGAAAGGAAAGAAAAATTCAAAGAGCAGAAAGGAAAGATGGCAAAAATTGAAAATTCTTTTTTCGAAAGAGGAGAAAACGAGCTTGAAAGGGTTGGAAAATTTGCAACCAACCTTGAAGCAGTAGCAAGAAAACATAATATTTCTATTGAAGCTAAGGAAATTGTTCAACCAACAAATAATAATAATTTTTATCTTTTAAAATTTAAACTAGAAGGAGTTTTCCCTGGCGTTTTGCGTTTCTTTTTTGCGATTGAAAATACTCCTTTTGGCAATTTTCAATTAATGGAATTGCAGAAAGTTAGTCTTACAAAGTTAATTTCGGGTTCTTGCCAAGAGCAGGGCGAAGGGAAGTGTGAAAAAACAGAAATAGCAGAAGGCGAGTTTGAATTAAGAGTTTATACAGAGCCAAAAGAAGAACAGCAACAGGAGAAACAATTAAATAAGTAATTTATATTTTATAAATAATAAGAAACTAAAATTAACAATGAAGCCACAGTCCAAAAAATTATTATCATTTTTAACAAAGAGATATTCTTTAATTTTACTTACAATGTTTTTATTTGTTATAATATTTGTTATTATTTTTTATTGGACAATATATTCTAAAATTGTCTCTCCGGTTCAAGCGCCGAAAGATACAGGTTTTAATGAATCAAAATTGCAAAAGCTTATTAAAGAAATCCAAATAAGGGAGTCAAAATATAAACAAAGTCTTCAGAAAAAATATAAAGACCTATTTAAAGAAAATGAATCTTAACCGCGATATTCATATAAACTGGAAATCAAAGAAAGTTAAATATTTTATAATATTTTTGATATTAGCTGTTCTTGGCACTGGTATTTATTTTTTCTTTTTTAGAAACACTTTTTCTACAGAAAATGTTGTTGTTAAAATTGATACCCCAAAAGAAGCTTCAAGTGGAGAGGAAATTAGCTGGATTATTAGTGTTAAAAATAATAGCAATATTGAAATACAAAATATAAACCTTAATTTTGAGTATCCATCCGGGACTTTTGACAAAGAAGGTTCTATTAAAAAAAGAGAAGAAATTCAAATTGATAGCATTTTACCCCAACAAGAGAAGACAGAAAATTTCTCGGGGGTGGTTTTTGGCAAAAAAAATGAAAAAAAAGAGTCAAAAGCTTCTTTAACTTATAATCCAAAAGGATTTTCTACGGAATTTCAAAACGAAACCACTGCAGTTACAATTATTACAAACTCTCTTGTTACATTTAACATGAAAATACCAGAAAAAGTAGACAAAGGACAGGAATTTACTATTGTTCTTTCTTGGCAATCTGGTTTTTCTTCGCCCCTTGAAAATGTTCAGGTTAAATTATCTTTACCCAATGGTTTCATAAGAACTTCTGGTATCACCGATAATGAAAGGCCTGAGAATGCTGCCGAGGGAGAAGAAACTTCTCAAAGTAAGATAATTTTTGATGTAGGCACATTAAACGAAGGAGAAGGACAAAAAGTGGAAATAAAAGGAAAACTAAGTGGTGAGGTAGACGATGAGAAAATGTTTAAAGCCGAGATTGGAAAATTTGATGAAGAACTTTATGAATTTATTCCTTTGGCACTTAAAGAGTCGTCGGTAAAAATTATCTCTTCTACAATAGAAGTTTTTCGAAAAATTAATGGACAAGCAAATTATTTTCCTGTTCCTGGAGAAAAATTATCCTATATAGTTACTTTTAAAAATGCGGGTGAAGAAATTTACCGTGATCTGAGCTTAACAGTTGAACTCGAAAGTGATTTTATTGATTTTTCAACTTTAAAATGTCAAGGTGGTCAGGTAAGTGGTAATAAAGTTATATTTTCTTCAGAAAATATTCCCGAACTTTTATATTTAGGACCTTATGATGAAGGTAATGTTGGATTTAGCGTTGACGTAAAAAAAGGAATTTTAGCTTCTAATGCCTCAATTATAGAAAAAATAAAAATTAACAAAGTAAAGAAACAACAAAGAACAAAAATTAGCTCTCAGTCTTCTTTTTATCAGTATGCATATTATCATTTACCATCAAGATTAAGGGGTAAGGTAGCTACTGGAGGAAATTTCCCGATAGCAGAAAATAAAGAGACAACACTAGTTATTCACTGGAAAGCAAAAAACAGGGGCAATAACCTACAGAATACAAAAATTACAGGCACTTTAGGAGAAAATGTAACCTGGACTGGAAAAGTTTATGCTCCTGGTGCAAGATTTTCTTATGACAAAAAGACAAAAAGAGTAACTTTAACCCTGGGAACTATGAGTTATAATTATTCAAGAGATTTCGCTTTCCAGATTAAAATTAAACCAAAAAAACTACCTCAAGATTTAATTACTGGTTCTAAATTTTCAGGAAAAGATAGTTGGACGGGTCAGACTTTTGAGAATTTATCTCCATCTTTAAGCACAGATTCTGTTGAGTAAAATGTCTAAATTATCTAAAATTATATCTCTTGCAAAGCGCCGAGGTTTTGTTTTTCAATCATCTGAAATTTATGGAGGATTTGGTTCTTGTTATGATTTTGGACCGTTAGGGGTTGAATTGAAAAATAATATTAAAAAATCCTGGTGGGACGAGATGACGAAAAATCATGAAAATATTGTGGGATTAGACGCTGCAATTTTAATGTCTCCAAAAGTTTGGCAGGCCTCAGGGCACTTAACTGCAGGATTTGCTGATGAATTGGTTGAGTGTAAAAAATGCAATCAAAGATTTAGGGAAGATCAAGTACCAGTTTTTGGAACAAACAAAGAAAGCGATAAATTTTGGAATTGTCCTGGTGGCGGAAAACATGAATTTACAGAACCAAGAAAGTTCAATTTAATGATGAAAACCTTTATAGGACCAGTTGAGAATGAAGCAGCAACAACCTATTTAAGGGCAGAAACGTGCCAAGGGATATATGTCAATTTTTTGAATATTTTAAACTCAACGAGACTAAAAATTCCTTTTGGCATGGCCCAAATTGGGAAAGCTTTCAGGAATGAAATTACGCCAGGAAATTTTATTTACAGAATAAGAGGAATTGAGCAAATGGAGATGCAGTGGATCTGCAATCCAAAAGCATCGGAAAAATATTTTGATTACTGGAAGAAAGAAAGATTCAAATGGTATTTGGGACTTGGAATGAAAAAAGAAAATTTAAGATTTATTGAAGTTCCAAAAGAAGAAAGATCTCATTACGCAAGGCAGCAATTTGATCTTGAATATAAATTTCCTTTTGGTTGGAGGGAAATTGAAGGGATTCATAACAGAGGCGACTGGGACTTATCTAATCATTCCAAAAATTCAGGAGAAGATCTTAAATATTTTGACGAAAAAACCAAAGAGAAATATTTTCCTTATATAATCGAGACTTCGGTCGGGGTTGAAAGATCTCTTTTTGCGTTTTTATGTGATGGTTTTGAAGAAGTAAAAGGTGGCAGGACAAAAACTACAAAGTCAGCAAAAGAAGAAGAAATTATTTTAAGATTAAATAAAAATTTATCTCCAATAAGGGTAGCGATTTTGCCCCTTGTTAAAAATAAGCCAAAATTAGTAAAGAAGGCAAAGGATGTTTTTAAATCCCTTAAGATTTATTTTTCAGCACAGTATGATGAGGGAGGAACAATAGGAAGAAGATATAGAAGACAGGACGAAGCAGGGACGCCGTATTGTTTGACTATTGATTTTGATACCCTAAAAGACGATGCAGTAACTCTTCGGGACCGCGATACCATGAAGCAAAAAAGAATAAAAAATTCAGACCTTGTTAGTTATTTGCAAAAAGAGATAGCGAAATAATGTTTAAAAAAACAGTTTTAAAGAATGGATTGAAAATAATTACTTGTCCAATGAAAAACACACATAGTGTAACTGTTTTAATTTTGGTAAAAGCTGGCACAAAATACGAAACAAAAAAAGAAAACGGTATATCTCATTTCTTGGAGCATATGTATTTTAAGGGAACAAAAAAAAGAAAAAGTGCTCTTGATGTTTCAAAAGAAATTGATGGTGTCGGCGGGATTATAAATGCATTTACTTCCAAAGATTATACGGGATATTTTGTAAAAGTAGATTATTCCCATTTTAATTTAGCCCTTGATTTGGTTTCGGATATATTTTTAAACTCAACGCTTCCAGACGAAGAAATTAATAAAGAAAGGGGAGTAATTATAGAAGAAATTAAAATGTTTGAAGATACTCCTATGCATTATATTGAGTGGGTGTGGGAGGAGCTTTTATATGGCGATCAGCCAGCAGGATGGAAAATAACAGGAGAGAGAAAAAATGTTTTAAAAATACAAAGAGAAGATTTTTTAAATTACATAAAAAACTATTATGTTAGTCAAAATACAGTTGTTTGTGTTGCGGGCAAGATTGACAATAAAAAAACATTATCTATGATTGGGGATTGTTTTTCAGATATAAGTCAAAAAACTCAAAAAAAGAAAAAATCTGTAAGAGAATTTCAAACAAGTCCAAGGAAATTATTTTTTAAGAAGAATACCAAACAAACACATCTTGCTCTTGGTGTTCGCGCCTTTAATATTTTTGATAAAAGACGTTTTGCTCTTCAGGTTTTATCAGTTATTCTTGGTGGTAACATGTCCTCTCGCATGTTTCAGGAACTTAGAGAAAAAAGGGGTCTTGCTTATTATATTCATACGAGCGTAGAATTAAATCCTGACACGGGTTATTTAGTAACATACGCTGGCATCGACCATAAAAATATTGAAAAGGCAACTTTTTTAATAACACAAGAGTATAAAAAAATAAAAAAAGGAAATTTGACAGAAAAAGAAATAAAAATGGCAAAAGAATACATAAAGGGTTTATTCGGGCTTTCTTTGGAGGAAAGCGACAATATAGCTTCTTTTTATGCAAGTCAGGCCCTTTTGGAAAGAAATATTATAAGTCCGGAAGAAAAAATTAGAGCAATTGATAAAGTAAATAAGAGAGATATTCTTAATGTTGCAAAATATATTTTTACACCAAGTAGGTTAAATTTAGCTGTAATTTCCCCCAAAAAGAAAAAAATACAAAATTTCACACTTTAGTTGATTTTTTTATCCAAATTTTGTTAAAATTAATAATATCAAATTTTTATGGATAAAGTTATTTCTGCCACTCTTAAAGTTTTAGCGGTTTTATTGACAATTTGGCTTTTGTATTTTTTGCGTGATATTGTCGCTTATTTTGTATTCGCTTTTGTAATTGCTTCCGCTCTTAGGCCCGGGATTGATTTTTTAGAAAAAAAGAAATTTCCAAGAGCATTATCCGGTGTATTGATATTTATCTTATTTTTAATTTTTATTAGCTTAATTCTTGCAATAATCTTTCCGCCACTTATCACGGAAGTTCAAAATTTCTTTACTTCCTCTCCTCAAATTTCAGAAAACTTTGTTGATTTAATTTCAAAATTAGACAAAGCAATAGGAGGCGTAGGGTTGTTGGAGGGTATTAAAAATTCTTTATCAGGTTTTATCCAGGGTTTATCTCAAGGTCTTACTGCTGCAGCAGGCGTTCTTTCTGGATTTTTCGGAGGATTATTTAACTTGATATTTGTTGTCATAATTTCTTTCTATTTTGCTGTGGAGAAGAAAACCGCAGAAAGAATTTCAGGACTTATCGCTTCTGGTAATAAGAGATTAGAAGATAAAATTTTAAAAGGATGGAAAAGGGCAGAGAATATAGCTGGTCGTTGGCTTTATAGCTATTTTATCTTAGGAACAATAGTTGGATTATTAGTTTATATTGGTCTTTCTTTGGTTGGTGTTAAATATGCTTTGGTACTAGCGGTTTTGGCAGCGGTGCTTGAGGTTATTCCGATGTTAGGTCCTGTTTTGGCTGGAGTTATTGGTTCGTTTTTGGCGCTTGTTCAGGGTGGCGTTCCTATGGCGTTATGGGCAGCTTTGGTTTTTATAATAGTTCAACAGCTTGAAAACTTTCTAATTGTTCCTTTTGTAATGAGAAGAAGAGTGGATTTGCACCCTATTTTAGTTATAGTCGTCTTATTTATTGCCGGTAAAGTATTTGGTGTTTTAGGAGCAATACTTTCTATTCCTTTAACAGCCATTATTATTGCTCTTGTAAAAGAAAATTATTCAGATTATTTTATAGAGAGAAGAGTAAAACCTCTTTTTAGAAGAAATTCTAAATAAAATTGTCCTAGAATCTCATTTTAGATTTGCCGGATTTTAATCCGTTTTAAAAACACATAAATGCATAAGACAAAAAAAAGATTATTATCGGGAATTAAGCCAACTGGTGATCTTCATATCGGAAATTATTTTGGCGCAATGATGCAGTTTTTGGAATTTCAGAAAAACTATGAAAGTTTTATTTTTATAGCCGACTATCATGCCTTAAACCAGGTAAAAGATCCTAAGAAAATTAAGAAAGATAGTTTAGAAATTGTAAAGGCGTATCTTGCTGCGGGACTTGATCCAAAGAAAGTTCATTTATTTA
This sequence comes from Candidatus Paceibacterota bacterium, assembly GCA_028716825.1. Lineage (NCBI taxonomy): Bacteria > Bacillati > Minisyncoccota > Minisyncoccota bacterium. The sequence continues at coordinate 18,695 of JAQUPA010000002.1, read as the reverse complement.
AACAATCCGATGTTCCGCAGGTTACAGAGCTTTGCTGGATTTTTAATTGTATTTTGCCAATGGCGCTACTAAAACGTGCACACGCATATAAAGATGCAGTTGCGAAGGGAAAGTCAGTGAATATGGGCCTTTTTGATTATCCGGTTTTGATGGCAGCAGATATTTTAATATATAATTCAGATATTGTGCCTGTTGGGAAGGACCAGAAACAACACGTTGAAATGGCTCAGGAAACAGCTAAAAGATTTAATAATATTTACGGAAAAACATTTAAAATTCCAGAAATAATGGTTAAACAAGATGTTGCAGTAATTAAAGGGTTGGATGGTAGAAAGATGTCCAAGAGTTATAATAATGTGATTGGTCTTTTTGATTCAGAAGAAGAAACGAAAGAAAAAATAATGAAAATAGTTACAGATTCAAAGCGGCCCGAGGAGCCAAAGAATCCTGAAAATTGTAATGTTTTTTATTTTCATAAATTATTTAGCCCAAAAAGTGAATTAGAAAAAATCAGAAAAAGATATAAAGAAGGCGGTATTTCTTATCAAGAGTCAAAAGAAATTTTAGCGAAAAATATAAATAAATTTTTAGCTAAAATAAGAGACAAGAAGAAAAAACTTGATAAAAACGAAAACTATATAAAAAAAGTTTTAGAAGAAGGAAAAACAGCAGCTTTAAGAGAGGCGCAAAAGACATTAAATAAAGCCAAAAAAAAGGTCGGTGTGATATAAGAAAAAAAATATGCCAAAATATAAAATAATTTTTCTTTCCGTTATCATTTTTGTTCTTTGTTTGGCCGGTGTGTATGTCTATGCTGCAAGAGAAGGCGTTTTTCATTCTGCGGACGAGGTAGAGCCAGGTTCATTTGCAAATGGCAACTATATATTCAAAAGAAATTTGAATGTTAATGGAGAGGTAAGTTCACCCACTCTAAGTGCAACAAATAGGGTTTGTCTTAGGGGAAATTGTATAACAAGTTGGCCTACGGGTTCAGTTACAGGAAGTGGAACTTCAAATCGTATACCTCTATGGACTAGCTCAAGTCGCTTGGGAAATTCTGCTATTTTTCAATGGTCAAACAATATTGGAATTGATGGCAGTGCTCTTATTGGTGGAGCCGTAAACTCTCAGCTTTTTTATGATACAAACAATTCTTACTATAAAGTAGATCCAACTGGATTAAGCAGGCTTAGTACAATACATGCAAACGGAGAAATAAAAAGCACAAATGGAAGTGAATGGAAGGTTGTGCCTATAAGCACGATAATAGCACATCAACCTATGTGTAATCATGAAGATTTATCTAACCAGAAAAATTTACTCTACTGTATTTCTGGATGTCAAAGATATTGCAGTAATGACTTGGGTTATTCAGGTGGTACGCTTTCAGAATATGACGGCAGTAGAAAACTTGTAGGTTGTATCTGTATTCCTTAAAATTCATTTATATGTTCAAAGGAGAGAAAAAGGATTGTATTGAAGATCTTGTTAATCTTATTTTAGAGGCGCGAATTTTAAAATATATTCCTCGTGCTTCTTATAATTATTTAAAAGGGCCTATTAAAGAAAATGTTGCAGAACATAGTTTTTATACTATTATTTTTGCGTGGATTTTAGCTAAGAAAGAAAAGGTAGACATAGACAAGGTTATAAAAATGGCGATTATTCATGATTTGATAGAGGCTCGCTCGGGCGAGCACAACCTTATAAACAGATATTATAGTTCTCCTTCCAATGATTTAAAAATCATTGAAGAAATTGCAGAAGACCACAATATTCAGGATTTTAATTTTAAAGATTTATTTAAAGAATATTTTAAAGGAGAGACAAAAGAAGCAAAAGTTACAAAAGACGCTGATATTCTAGCTGAAATGCTAACTGAAAAAGAGTGTTTTGAACTTGGCAATAAAAAAGCAGAAAAATGGCTTGAATTCACTCTTGAAAGATTTAAAACCGACACAGCAAAAAAACTTGGCCAAAAGTTAAAAGAAATTGATACTGATAAATGGTGGGTTGAATTAAATAAAAAATACGCCCCCAAAACAAAATTTTTATAAGAAAAAAGGGCCTCGGGCCTGTTTTTTAAAGAATAAAAAGGGATGGCAAGATTTTTTAATATAGATTACTTTATTGACGGTAATTATTTTTTATTATATAAAAAAAATAGTTAATCATTTATCAAAAATGGTGATAGTAATTTAAAAAAATAATCCGATGAATTAATATACGTTTTTGCCAGAAACGGAGAAAGGAGGTTGTGCAATGTTTATACTTTTTGAAGGTATTGATGGTGGAGGAAAAACGACTTTAGCGAAGATGCTTGCTTCTGAACTAAAAGCAAAGTATGTGGTCAATCCCCCTTCTATTTTCAGAATAGGAGAACTTAGATCATTTATGGACGAGGAGGCAAGTCTTCGGGTGAGATTTCTTTATTATTTAATGGGCAATGTCTTTGTTTCTGATCAAATAAAAAGTATTAGGGATTCACATATTATAATATGTGATAGATATATTGATTCAACTCTCGCGATTCATAAGATCTTAGGATTAGAAATAAAAGACGAATTTTTAGGTTCGTTTTTAATCGAGAAACCAGATATTTCTTTTTTCCTTTTTACCTCGAACGAACCAGAGAGAAAAGAAAGAATAGAGAATAGAGGGAAAAAAACAAAATACGACACAATAAAAGAAGATAGCTTTTTCCGGCAGAAATACATAGACTATTTTCAAGAGAAAGGCGGGTATATCTTTATAGATACAAGCAATGAAGAACCTGAACAATCTTTAAACAGAATAATGCAAGAAATTAGTTTATAAGGAAGGGTGAAGACAATGATTAAGGAGAAGAACTATCTTTTAAGAGATACTTATATCTTCATGCGAGAAGAGCTTAAAAGAATAGAGGATATCTTAAGTAAGGAGATACCTCGAGCATTACGTCAAGCATATGATACAGGAGGGTATTGGCATGATAATCCCCATTGGGATTATACTCTTCAGGACCAGGAAAAACTAAGAAAGAGGTATTATCAGATACTTGGTCCTCTAAATGCGCCTGCGATAATTGAAGAGGAAATAAGAGGTATAGATTTCAAAAGCGTGTGGATAGGGACCGAAGTAACAATACGTGACGAAGAAGGTAAAGAGGAAAGTTGGAAAGTAGTTGGATCTTTTGATACCGTCCATAACCCACATTGCAAAAGCGAAGAAGGATTTATTTCTTACAAGGCTCCTCTTATTGCTCCTTTAATTGGAAAAAAGAGGGGCGAGGAAGTAAAAATAATTCTTCCCTTAGGGAGGACTAGAAGAGTCCGAATTGTCGATATAAGATCCTTCGTTCAGGAGGTTGAGCCTCCAAGCCTTAAGTAAGGCTTGGAGGCTATTTTATAGAAAATAAAAAATTGACTTTTAAATTCATTTTTGATATTTTTAAAATAAAAACTATATGAAAGAAATTGAGGTAAAATTCAAAATTAGAAAACCTTCAGGGGTTAGGAAAATTCTTCAAAAAGAGAAAACAAAATATTTAGGAAAAGCTTTTGAAAGAACATTTCGTTTTGAAAAACCAGACGACTTTCTTTCTAAAAAAGGTACATTTTTGCGAACTAGAAAAGGTTTTAAAAATACAATTACCTTAAAAAAGAAAATTATAAATAAACATTTTAAAGAAAGGGAGGAAATAGAACTTGAAATTTTCGATATAGAAAAAATGAATACTATTTTGAAAGAACTTGGTTTTACTAAAGTTAATACAATGGAAAAATACAGAGAAAAATGGTTAATTGGAGGTTGTGAAGTTGTTATGGACAAGTTACCAAAAATAGGAACATTTTTAGAAATAGAAGGTTCACCCCAGAAAATTAAAATTATTTCTAAGAAACTCGGATTAAATTTTAAGGAAAAAATAAATGATACATATTGGGATTTATGGAATGAATATTGGGAAGACAAAAAAACGAAAAGGGCCAACATATCTTTTTCAAAAAAATAGACTAAAATGAAAATTTTTGAACATTATCTAAAAAACCCTACTTCCTCTTTTGTTCTAAACACTAAACTTCTCTTATTGACTTTTGGTCTTGATTTTGATTTTTCTTCGATTCAAGAAGGATTTCCTGAATTTTCCTTAAAATATAAAGCCAATAAAATTAAAGTTTCTGATAGGCATTTTATATCTGTCAAAACAGATAAAAGAAATTTTATTCCGGATGAATTGATCTTAGAGGATGGTAATCAAAAATCAATAGTAAAGGTGTATTTTAGGAAAGAATCTCCTTTTATTTGTCTCGTCAAAAATAAAAAATTCTTAATATTAGACAAAAAAACAGACAAAAGAATGCCCGTTTCTGTTAAGGCAGTTCCTCTATATCCATATAATAAAAAGAAGATTAATGGTATACCCGTAGATGAATTTGTAAGTGTAGTAGGCGTAGATAGAATTTCTATAATACCTTATGATGGTTGTGAAAACTGGATATCTGGAGAACAGTGTAAGTTTTGTGGGGCAAATCCCAAAAGATTAGGTTTTGAGGGGTTTAAACCAAACGTTTTTGAGATTAAAAATAAATTTAACGGAGATTATAAAAATTGGTGGTATTACTATAGAGATAAAACGCTAAAGAGAATTTCTCAGTGCGTCGATCTTTTATTAAGGGATAAAATTGGACCTCATTTTCACTTTTCGATAATTTCTGGAAACATTTCGGATTTAGATTTTGAATGGAAAATGATTTTTGATATAGTTGATTCTATAAAAGATAAAATAGAATTTTCTAAGGTTGATAGTTATTTTAATTTAATGCCCCCTCTTAATTTTGAATATATTGAAAAGGTATTTGATTATGGGTTTAAATACATTTGTTTTAATTTAGAATGTTTCAATAAAAAAATTTTCAAAAAAGTTTGTCCGGGAAAAGAAAAAATTTATGGCTATGATAGAATGTTAGAGTCTTTGATATATAGTGCCGATATTTTTGGGAAAGGAAGAACAAGAACGAATTTCGTATTAGGCACAGAACCATTGAGTGGTTTAATAGCTGGGATAGAAACCCTTGCAAAGAAGGGTGTTGTTTCCGATTATACTGTTTTTTTTCCTAGACCAGGTTCAGTTTGGGGTAATCGTAATCCATTGCCCCCTCAGAAAATTTTAGATTTCACAGAAAAATTAGTAAGCATCTATAAAAATTATAAATTTAAGCCTTTTTGTTGTACCTTAAGTTCAAGATCGAGCATAGCAAATGAATTTTATAAATTTTTATGATAGATAAAGAAGGTTTATTAGACGAAACTTATAATACACTTAAGCCAGTTCAGGAATTAAAAAATGGTATTCTTGTTTACAATAAGCCCCATTTTAAAAGTAATTTTATAGACATTACTACAGATAGAGATAAACTTGCAGATAAACTGAGCAAGGGATGGTCTTTTTATCCCGGAAAATATAGGTATATTTTACGTGCACCAGAGGTAGTGCTTTGTGATCTCAGTGAAAATTATATAAATCCAACTTTAAATTTGGCAGAGATATTTACTCTGCATAAACTTTTCACTTCTGAAAAAGTTCATTATTCGTTTAAAAAAGACATTTCATCTAGATTTAAGAATCTCGAAATTGTTTATTTAGAAGGACCACATTCTAACTTAGAAATTAGAATCGCTGGTTCTGATAATAGAATAAATCAAATTCCCAAATTTATTTATTATAAAATTAAAAAAACAAATCATTGGAAAAAAGAATTAAAAAAAATAAAGGCTATAATAAAAGAACGAGAAATTAAAATAAAAAATAAAGAAATTAAAAGGTGCTGTTTTAAGACAAAAGATTTTTATTCCCGTCTCAAAAAAGAATATTCTATTTTTGGGAAAATTAACTTTCCTAGGTTTGCTATTTTTGGTTTTTTTAAGACATTACCGAAAAGCGACATTTATATTTTTATACCAAAGGCAGGATTGAAATATGCCCTTGGTTTTATAGAGGAGATAGGAATAAAAAAGAAGATAATGTTGTGGGAGTGTCATTTAAGTTTAGATATGACAAAAGAAATGGAATTATTCAGAAAAGATTTAAGAAATAAAAAAATCTCAATCATCGATAGGTCTTATTCAAGTAATACACTTGACTATCTTGAACGAAAAGTAAAAAAAAGAGGAGGAAAACCAATAAAAATTGCTTTGTTTCCAAAATCGAAAAGAGCAATTAAACATTCAAATTACATTCTTTTTTTAGATAAAATAATACCTAGTAAAAATATAATATTTAGAAAAAATTGGGAAGAGGAATTATTTATAAAAGTTATAAACAATGAGACAAAATTTTTATAAGAAAAAAGGGCCTCGGGCCTGTTTTTTCTTTTATTATAGAAAATGTTGAAGCAAAAAATATTTCAAAAGAAAAAAGAGGATTTTATCTGTGAAAAATGTGGTTTTTCTGTTAAGGGAACGGGCTATACTGATCATTGTCCAAGATGCCTTTGGTCAAAGCATTTAGATATAAATCCAGGAGATAGAAAATGCGATTGCAAAGGCTTAATGGAGCCAATTTCAGCAGAGAAAAGATCAGGAGAATATATAATTTATTATAAGTGTCAAAAATGCGACAAGAATCACCGTATAAAGACAGTAAAGACTGATAATATCGAAAAAATAATAGAATTATCCACAATGCCAAGAAAGTAATTACTATTTTCAATTTCTCGTTTTTTTGTTACTATTATAAAAATAAGCTTAATTTTTGTTATGGATTTAAAAAAACAAATTAAAAGTGAAATCGAAAAAGCTCTTTCTTTAAAAGAATTAGAGCAGCTTCGTATTAAATATTTAGCAAAAAAAGGTAAAATCAACCAATTATTTAAAGAAATCGGTAGTCTTTCTCAGGCAGAAAGAAAAAAGAAAGGACAGGAGATTAACAAACTCAAAGAAGAGACTGAAAAATTCTTTAAAGAGAAGAAAGTCCAAATTGAAAAGAAAATTTCTTTTAAAGAAGATAGATTTATTGATATTTCTTTACCAGGTAAAAAATTACAAAGAGGTCATATTCATCCCTTATCCCAAGTTTTAGAAAAGTGTGAAGATATTTTTGAAAGAATGGGATTTTCTGTTGTTGAGGGGCCTGAGATTGAAAATGAATGTTATAACTTTGATGCTTTAAATTTCCCAAAAGATCACCCCGCAAGAGATATACAAGATACTTTATGGCTCAAAGAAAAAAGGAGGTTGATGAGAACGCATACCTCTCCAGTCCAAGTGCGCTATATGGAAAAAAATAATCCTCCTTTAAGGATTGTTGTTCCTGGTAGGGTTTTTCGTAATGAAGCAACTGATGTATCTCATGAAGTTCAGTTTTATCAGTTAGAGGGATTGATGATAGAAAAAGAAACTTCTGTTGTTGATTTTAGAGCAGTTATCCAAAACTTTTTTAATGAATTTTTTGGAAGAAAAGTTGATGTCAGAATGAGGCCAGGATTTTTTCCTTTTACAGAACCAAGTTTTGAGATTGATATAAGGGGAGAAAACGGAAAGTGGCTTGAATGCGCAGGAGCTGGTATGGTACATCCCAATGTTCTTAAAAACGCAAAACTTAACCCTAAAGATTGGCAGGGATTTGCATTTGGTTTTGGCATAGATAGACTTTCAATGATTAAATATAATATTGACGATATACGTTTATTTTACAGCAGCGATATTCGCTTTCTTAATCAATTTTAATTATGAAATTTTCATATAACTGGTTACAATTATTTTTTCAAAAAAAATTACCCAATCCAGAGAAATTGGCAGATCTTTTAATGATGCATACATTAGAAGTAGAAGATTTAATTAAAAAAAGCGATGATTGGATTTTAGATATCGATGTTTTACCAGACAGAATGCCGGATTGTTCTTCTCATATTGGAATTGCAAGAGAAATTTCTGCAATCTTAGGATATAAATTTAAAGCACCAGAATATAAATTTAGCGAAGAAAAGAAAATTAAAACAGCTGATATTTTAAAGATTGAAATAAAAAGTAAAGATCTTTGCCAGAGATACTGCGCAAGGATAATTGATAATGTTAAAGTTGCTCCATCCCCAAAATGGTTAAAACAAAAGATAGAAAGCTGTGGTGTTCAGTCGATAAATAATATAGTAGATGCTGCAAATTATATTATGTTAGAAACGGGCCAGCCTCTTCATGCTTTTGATTATGAAAAGCTTTTTGGTAAAAAAGAAAAAAAAGAAATTATTGTAAGAAAGGCAAAAAGAGGCGAAAAAATTACCACCTTAGAAGACAAGAAATATACCCTTGATAAAGATAATTTGGTGATTGCTGATGCAAAATATCCAATTGCAATCGCAGGCATTAAGGGCGGGAAAAAAGCAGAAATTAAAAAAAATACAAAGAGAATAATTTTAGAGTCTGCGAATTTTAACGGTGTTAGTATTTATAGAACGTCAAAGAAACTTAAATTACAAACAGATGCTTCAATGCGTTTTTCCGCAAATATTGACCCTAATTTAGCTAGAGAAGCGATAGATAAAGTCGCAGGCCTTATAAAAGAAATTGCAGGGGGAGATATTAAATCTGGCGTCTTGGATTTTTATCCAAAAAAGACTTTCCCAAATATTATAAAAATTGATCTTAATTATCTAAGAAGTCTCTTGGGAATTAAAATTTCAAAAGATAAAGTAGTAAAGATATTTAAGGATTTAGGATTTGAAATTCAGCGAGAATCAGAAGCTGTCTTAATTTTAAAAATTCCTACTTTTAGGCGAGATATTTGCATTCCAGAAGATTTAATTGAAGAAGTTGGAAGGATTTTTGGATACGAGAACATACCATCCACTTTTTCAATTTTACAAAAGGCATTGCCACCAAAGAATTTAGATCTTTTATGGGTTAAAAAAATAAGAACACTAATGAAAGGGCTTGGTTTTACAGAGACCTATAATTATTCTTTTATTTCAGATAACGAAGGAGATTTTTTCAAAAAATTAAACAAAAAATTAAAACTAACAGAACTTGGTAACCCTATTAGTTCAAATACTAAATATCTAAGGTTTTCTTTAATTTGTAATCTCTTAAAAGCAGTGACTTTAAACCAGAAGAGATTTAAAGATGTTAGATTTTTTGAAATTGGAAATATTTTTAAAGAAAAAGAAAAAAGATTTTTTGCTGGTATTATCGCAGGCAAAACCGAATTTTACGAGCTTAAAGGGCTTCTTGAAAGTTTTTTTGAAGAACTTGGGATGGTTGATGTTTTCTACGGTCACACAAAAGAAAAAAATATTTTCTGGGAGAAAGGTAAATCAGCTGAAATCGAGACTGGAAATAAAAAGATAGGATTTTTGGGAGAAGTATCAAAAAAAATTCTTGGTTTTTATAATATAAAAATACCCGTTTTTGCTTTTGAAATTAACTTTAAAACACTTCTAGACTTAATTGAAGGGGAGCATGAGTATAAAAAACCTTCAGTCTATCCAGAAACGATAAGAGACATTTCCGTTGTTGTTCCTGAGAATGTTCTGGCAGGAGAAATTATCCAGAAAATTTATTCTACAGGAGGAGAAATTATAAGAAACGTTGAAGTTTTTGACATTTATCAAGAGGATATCAATCAAAAAGAAAAAAACAAAAGCCTGTCTTTTCATATAATTTATCAGTCAGAAAAAAAGACCCTTTCTTCAAAAGAAGTTGATAAAGTTCAAAAAAATATTATAAAGAATCTCGAAAAAAACCCTCAGTGGAAAGTAAGGCAATAGCAGTTTATAAGTTAAAAGACGAAAGGCCTAGCGTATTACACTAGGCCCTATTTGTTACCCCGGAAGATTGTCATTCAGACCAGTCAAAGGAACCCCGGTGAGAATTAACCACCATTGCTGTTATTGTTCTGTTTACTGCGTAAGGTGAGTTATTGAAGTGCCAGGGGCAGCTTGTTGGACAGTTCTCTGTAAGCTTTTGTATGGCTTGTTTTTGGTTTCCGTTTGAGACCCAAAGTTTACCACATTCTTTCCACTTACCGGGTTGGTTCTCTTTGCAGGTTTTTTCTGGATCTGGATCTACTTTCGTTGCGCATCACTCCTTTCTTAATCTTGAACACTTTCTATATTCCTTTTATTGGGATAGATTCTGTCACAATTGTTGCAGAAATCAGAATTGCTGTAGCGTTCCTTACAGATTTCTTTTTCGTTAAGCGAGCGGTGGTCTTTTATCTTCCTTTCAAAGAGCTGAACGTTATGGTTTTTCCACAATCATATTTTTTACAAAAAAAATAAGAATTTGTCAATACTCATTGTTTAAATTTTATTGACAATAGATCTTTATAATGTAAATTAAAAGTAAATTAAGATAACAACATGCCTAAAAAATCTAATAAAGTTATAGAATCAAATAAGCTTATAAATTTAGGTGTAGTTTTAAATAAAAAAGGAGAGGTTTTAATGATAAGAAGAAAAAAGCCGGAGAAAGGTAAAGATGGCGCAATTTTAGAATGGGCTTTCCCCGGCGGAAAACAATTTTCAAACGAAGAAAGAGAGGAAGCCGTAAGAAGGGAAGTCTTAGCAGAGACTGGATATGATGTTACTTCAACAAAGCAAATAGACCTTTCTTTTCATCCCCAGATTTCAGTTATAATTATTTATCACCTTTGTACCCTAAACAATGAAAAACCCATTGCAAATCCAAAAGAAGCGCATGAAGTAGCGGAAATTAAATGGGTTAAACCAGAAGCCATAAAGAGTTTAATTACAACAGAGCTTAATCCAAAAGTAGCAGAGGAACTTGGGATTTAACACTTTACCTTTAAAATAGCTTAGCGCGGGGGAATCCCGTGCTTTTGGTTTGACTTTTAATAAAAAATGAATTGATGAAATGATACTTGTTTTGTCCAAATATTTGACAATTTGGGTGATTATTATAAAATATTAGTAGTTTTTGAGTAGTTTTTTGAACCTTGAAATTTTAATAAGAGAAAAGGAAGCGAAGGAACATAAAGAAGGCGAAAGGAGGGTGAGAGAACGTGGAAAACAAGAAGGAACCGAAGAACGTTGTGGTTCTAGTGCCGACGGAGAAACAGTTTGCCCTTATCAGGGGCAAAGTAAAGGATGGAATGCAGATGCGTTGCGGGGGAATCTGCGGAGGAACGTGTTACTGCGAGAATTCTCCTGGGACAAAGACCAGAACGAGGAGTAGTTGATGATCTGTGCCACAGGGGTAAGAGAGAATTCTTCTTGCCCCATTTTTATAATATAGAGTGTCAAGAACGATTACAGGAGGTTGAATAATGAATTTAAGAATTTCTGATTTTTGTCATTTTGTAGAAGGAATCAATAACCTGACGGCTTTATACAATGCACTTACTTTAGATGTAGTTATTGTTGATAAAGAAACGGCAAAGCTTTTTAGGCAGGCTAAACACAAGATTATCTCTTATGATCAAATTAACTCTTTAGACGATAATCTTGTTAGCGAACTAACAAGACACAAGCTTGTTTTTCCATTAGATCGACGTCTTGACCTTGAAGAATACGCAAAGATTCAAACGAAATTTAGAAACAAGGAAATTGGTATACTTTATCTGCTCATGACAGATGTTTGCAATCTTGCCTGCATTTATTGCTTCATTGAGGGTGCAATACCAGAAAACTACCAATTTTCTAAGATGTCGACAAAAACTGCCCAGTTCGGTATTGATTTATTCGCAAAATTAATAGGTAAAAACAGTACCGTAGAGACTCCTCAGATAATATTCTATGGAGGCGAACCATTTCTAAACTTCGAGGTAGTTGAAAGAATGCTCAGGTATATTGAAAGCCTAAAAAGTAAAAAAACCCTTCCTTCCACTACCTTTATCACAATAAATACAAATGGTGCATTAATTAACGAAACAATTGCTTTAACGCTTAGAAGCTTTGGAAATGTTAATGTGGCAGTTTCGTTGGATGGTCCCAAGGAAATTCATGATAAGTGTCGTAGACGTCGTGATGGCCATGGATCTTTTGATGATACCATAAGGGGCTATCAGCTTCTTGTTAAAAACGGAGTTAATACGGGGATTTGTTGTACAATCAGTCAATACAATGTAGAACAATTGGAAGAGATTTCTAAGTGGTTTGTAAATGAATTGGGTGCAACCTCGATAAGCTTTAACATTTTGATAGAAAGTATTGGCATAGAAGGTATTCGTGGAGATGCTAAAGTATATGCCGAAAAGGTTGCTAAACAGATTATTAAGTGTTACCGTTTCTTTAGAGAAAAGGGGATTTATGAAGACAGAATAATGCGAAAAGTAAATGCTTTTGTTGAAGGCTACATTTATTACAATGATTGTGGCGGTTGTGGCGAGCAAATAGTTATAGCTCCAGATGGTATGGTTGGAGTCTGTCAGGGATATTGCGGAAGTAGAAAATATTTTATTCACCCAGATATTACCTTTGATCCCTTCAATCATCCTATTTGGGAAGAATGGAAATTCCGTTCCCCACTTTTTATGGAACAGTGCTATAACTGTATTGCTTTAAGTATCTGCGGAGGAGGTTGTCCCTACAGTGCCTACAAAAGTAAAGGTAGTATTTGGGAGGTAGACGATATTTTCTGTGTTCATGCTAAAGCGACGGCCGAATTTCTGATTCGGGATCTAATAGAAAAAATGGATCCCAAAACATCCTTTCCTTCGACAGAAAATTAAATTCCTTTTAACCCTAATTCTATTTATGGTATAATCTTGACAGAATTAGGGTTTTTATATGTTTACTCCAAAAGTAAAATTTATAAACATTACATTACTTAAAGAAGTTGATTGGATGCACAGTTTTTTAATTCAAGATAATTGGGGGTGGGATAAGTATATAATTAAAAAGCATCCTAAGATCAAAGAAGTTTTTTCTTTTAAAAACGAGAAGGAAAAAGTCAAATTTTTAAAAGGATATATTTTTGAAACCAGAGAAGAGAATCAAAAAATAATAAATAAAAATAAGGTTAGATATGAAAAAAATTGGCGAAAAACTGAAAAAGATTTTTTTATTTTACTTTCAGAAATTTTACAAATCACTTGGCCCTTAAACAGAGACATAATTAAAGCAATGATATCTATTAATCCTATTTGCCCGCGTTTTTTAAACGACTGGAGTTTTTTTATATATTTTAATTACAAAAATATCAAAGATGCGATGGAGATTATTATGCATGAATGTTGTCATTTTTTGTATTTTGAAAAATGGAAAAATATGCATCCAAAAATGAATTCTGAAAAATTTGAATTTCCCTATATTGAATGGCATTTAAGTGAAATTATTGCGCCCATAGTTTTAAATGATAGTCGCATCCAGAAATTATTAAAGAAAAAAGCAGTTTTTTATACGGAATACAGAAAAATAAAAATAGGCGGTAAAACCGTTCCAAAGTATTTTACCGACCTATATAATAAAATTACTAAGAATGATAATTTTGAAGATTTTTTAAAAGAGTCATATCGAGTGATTAAAGTTCATAAAAAATTGTTTAAGGAAATAAAAATTTAAATTACAACAGAACTTAATCCAAAAGTAGCAGAGGAACTTGGGATTAATTAATCTTTTTAAAAAATAATCTAAAACGCAGGGGAACCTGCGTTTTTGTTTGACTTTTTCAATTAAGCGGTGTATAATATAAAATACAGAACCTAAAAAATCTAATCGATATACGAAGAAAGGAGGTCGATTAGAATGTTCCGTTATAAGGAACTCATTTCTCGCAATGCTGGCCTCCTTTCAGAGGAGGAACAGAGGAGCTTGCGAGAACTCACTGTCGGTATTGCTGGCTGCGGAATGGGATCGTTCGTAGCAGAGGCTTTGTGCCGACTTGGGGTGGAAAACTTCGTTTGGGCTGACCCTGATACAGTCGAGGTAGCGAACCTAAATCACCAGGCTTTCTTTCTGGAGGACGTTGGGAAGGAAAAAGCAATTGTCCTGATAGACGTCCTTTCCAGGATTAATCCTGATGTGAGGGTAGAGGCCTGGGCGGATTTTATCAAACCGGACAACGCCACTGATTTTGTTGCTAAGTGCGACATAGTAATCGATGGTATCGACCCGGATCCGGGAATCTCCGCCTCTTTGGAGCTTGCAAGGGCTTGCCGTCGGCAGAAAAAGATCTTTCTTTACCCGATTGATGTCGGGTGGGGATCAGTTCTTTTCTGCCTGACTCCGAACGGAGAGACATTCGAAAACCTTTTGGGTATCCCTCAGGGGATTATCCCACAGGAACTCGAGAAAATCTCTGTTTGGGAGTTGATGTTCAACATGGCAAAGAGGGTAGAGCTTAATCCCTACTTTCTGCCTGTTCTCGGACAGGTGATTGAAGGGGAAATTGAGCATTATCCTCAGCCAGTGATAGCGGCTTGGATAGCTTCAATCCTTACGGTTTCTGTCGTAATCAAGACCGTAAAGGGTCATGAGCTCCCGTTCGTTGTTCAATTCGATCCCATGGGGTAGTGCGAAAGTGCTACCCCGCTTTTTTAAATTGACATTATTAATAAAATATGATAGAATTTAAATATCTGATTGTAATATTATAATGTATTGCAGTCATTTTTAATAAAGATACACAAGCACGTTACAATAAGAGGACTGCAGAAGGGAGGTGAAACTAAATGTCTGTCTTAGTGGTAAAAAAAGCAGAGACGAGAAAGGAGCTAAATGCGTCATATCGACTTCGATACGAGATCTATGTGGGGAAGCTAGGGTGGTTAGCCAACAATTACTCATTTCGTTCAGAACAGGACGAATATGATTCTCCCGAAAGATCTTCGACCTTCATCGCCTATAGAGATGGATTGCCGGTGAAAAGTGGAATTATAGGAATGGTGAGGGCGATCTATCCAACAAAAGACTTGCCTCTGCCAATCTATAGGGATTTTCCGGAATGCTATTTTCCGCCTAAAGCGGAAAAATCTTGCGAAATCTCTCGATTGATATGTTCCGACGTCTTTAAGGCGTTGAACATGGAAGAGCGTTCTATGTACGCGAGGCATTCAATATCTCTTGCCTTGATCAGAGCGCTTTACCGAGAGACTTGGTACGAAAAGAACATCACTCATTGGTTTGCAAGCCTTGATGTTGTTGTTCTTGGTCTTATTCGCTTTCTTGGTTTCCCATTTGAGGAGATAGGGGAACCGAAGTACTATATGGGCAGCTTGACTGCTCCAGTGGTTCTTCCACGCGATAAGGCCAATGCAGCTTTCCTGGAAAATCCCCCACTTTACGAGTATCTCAACGGCGATGTCATTGAAGAAGAAGTGGTGGAGGAAGCAAACGCAGTCCTAAACAGTTCCTTGTAAGATGCCAGGCGGGCTTATATTGCAGCCTGGCATTTTGCTTTTGTTTTGAATATAATAATATAATTATTCTATTTATTTATGATTGAGATATTAATTTGGGCTACTTTTTTTATAGTTTTGATTATAAACTTTGTTTTAGCATTCATTGTTTTTTGGACAAACAAAAAGAAGAGAGTTAATCAGGTTTTTGCTCTCACGGTTCTTTTTATTGTTGCATGGATTATAAGTAATTTTGCCGCGGACCACGTAAAAAACTATCCTCATACTTTAATAGCAACAAAATTAACCTTTACGACTACAGGTCTTTTTGCTTTGGGTCTCTTAATTTTTACGATGATATTTCCTCGACAAGAGAAAAAAATGTCGTTAAAAAAGAAATTATTGATAATATTACCCGCTCTATTTGTTGTTGTTTTAACATTTACTGACTTAATTGTGAAAGATATAGCAATGAAAAAAAATGTTGGAGTAGATTTAGTTTTCGGAAATTTTGTTATTGTATTTGCACTTTATTTTCTCGCTTATATTATAATGGCTTTTGCAATATTAGTAAGGAAATATATTCGTTTAAAAGGAATAGAAAGACTTCAGTTAAAATATTTAGCAATAGGCTTGATTGTCGCAGGCACTCTGGCTACATTTACAAATTTTTTAATTCCTTTATTTTTCGGAGCATTTGAACCATCTCAGTTTGGACCATATTTTACTCTTTTCTTTGTTGGTTTTACGGCTTTTGCAATTATATCTAAAAAACTTTTTGGAATTAGGGTAGTTTTGACAGAACTATTCGTAGGCTTAATTGGACTAATTTTATTATTCCAAGCTATTGTTGCTCCAAGTATGGCTATGAGAATTTTAAATAGCGGACTTTTCCTTTTTTATTGTTTCTTTGGATATCTATTAATAAGAAGTGTTTTGCGGGAGATAGAATTAAAAGAACAACTTGAAGCAGCCAATAAAGAACTTAAAAGATTAGACGAGGCAAAAACCGAGTTCTTGTCAATTGCATCTCACCAGCTAAGAACTCCTTTAACCGCGATTAAAGGATATGTTGCAATGGTACAAGAGGGAATTTATGGAGATATTTCAGATAAAGTAAGAGTAACGCTTGATAAAGTTAATGATTCAAGTGAAAGACTTATAAGATTGGTAAATTCGCTTTTGGACATATCTCGTCTTGAGATGGGAAGAATGGAGTTTGAATTTAAAGAAACCCAACTTGAAGATCTTATCCAAAGTATAGTAGATGAACTTTATGTAAGGGCATCAAAGAAAAAACTTAAACTTATATACAAAGAACCCGAGAAGGATTTATCTAAAATTACAATTGACCCTCAAAAAATAAGATTAGTTGTTTTAAATTTAATTGACAATGCAATTAAATATACTGACCATGGTAATGTTGAGGTAAAAGTTGAAGAAAAAAACGGAACACAAAAAAGAATATTAATTACTGTTTCAGATACTGGTATGGGAATTTCCAAAAAAGATATGAGTCAGCTTTTTAAAATTTACAGGAGAGGAACTGGCGTAAGATTATTTCCTGAGGGTTCTGGCGTTGGGCTTTATGTTGCCAAAAAATTAGTTGAGGCGCACAAAGGAAAAATTTGGGCAAAGAGCGAAGGGAGAGGCAAGGGAAGTCTCTTTTATGTAGAATTGCCGATAAATGGAGCTAAAATGCAGAAATTTTTAAAAGATTTTTGATAGTTCCTACGAATTTACGAATATATACGAATTTACGAATATAATGGACAAGACAAAGATAATAAAAACAGATTTGATTTATCCAGAATTGAGCTATAGAATTATTGGAATAATGTTTGAAGTATATAACAATTTAGGCGTTGGCTACCAAGAAAAATATTACCAGAGAGCTATTGCAGCAGTTTTTAAAAAAGAAAAATTGAATTTTCAAGAGCAAGTTTTGGTGCCTTTAAAATATTTAGATGAAAAGATAGGCAGATATTTTCTTGACTTTTTGATAGAAGATAAAATAATATTAGAAATTAAAAAGGGGGATAGATTTTCAAGAAAAGACATAGAACAAGTTTATGCATATTTAAAAGCGAGAAAATTAAAATTAGGGCTTTTGGTCAATTTTACAAATAATGGCGTAAAGTTTAAACGTATTTTAAATTTATAAAGGTTTTGTTATAATATAATAAGTATATTCGTAATTATTAGTAAATTCGTAGTAATTATATGGCAAAGAAAATATTAATGATAGAGGATGAGAAAGTACTTGCTGAAATGTATGGCGAACGGCTTAAAGTAGAAGGTTATGAAGTTTCTCGTTCTATAGACGCAGAGAGTGGCGTTGCCATTGCAAAAGAGGAGAAGCCAGACTTAATATTACTTGATATTATTTTACCAGACGCTAATATGGACGGAACAGACGCTCTAAGGAAACTTAAAGCAGATCCACAAACAAAAGATATTCCAGTTATTCTTTATTCAAACTACGACACGCCAGAAGTGAGAAAAATTGCTCAAGAGTATAATACAAGATACGTTTTAAAAGCCAGCACTACAACAAAAGACTTGGTTAATCTTATAAGAAAAGAACTCGGAGAAGAACTAAAATAATAAAAAAGAATACCACAAAAAATCGGCTCCAACGAGCCGATTTTTTTGTAGTGTAATTTGAAAATAAAATTTAATAATGTTAAAATAGAAAAATTTATTATTGGATTAATAAAAATTAAAAATATAAAATTATGAAAAAGAAATTAGTAATTATATTAATAATAGTTGGATTATTAGTTATCGTTGCTGGTATTGGATATTATTGGTGGTGGCAGAATCAGCCAGAGAATATGATTGTTATAAAAGATACACCTGAAGGAAAATTAGTAATAAACAGAAAAGAAGGTATTTCAATGAAGGTTCCAGAGGGATGGAAGGTTAAAAAATATGTTTCAGATGAAGTTTTAGAAATACAAAAATTTGGTCCAAACCAGATTATAGATACAGAATTACAAGATGGTGTAGTAATGGAAGTTTATATCCAGCTTAATCCTCAACGGCTTAACATAAAAGAGTTCGCAACACAAAATTGGGATTATTCGAAGAAAGAATTGAAGTTTTCTGAAATAAACGGCAAAGAAACAATAAAGACTGTTGATAAAATGAGTTATGCCGCAGACGAAAATGATAAACCTATCTATCTTGAGAAAAGCAGAGTTATTGATATTTCTTTTGCTAAAAATAAAAAAGTTTATATATTTTCCTGTACTTCAGTTGGTCAGAATTATAAAAAATATAACGCAGAGTGCGAAAAAGTTATTAAAGATAAGATTAGAAATGAATTTTAATATGATAAAAAAAACATATATAATATTTATATTTGTTTTTTTATTTGCATGTCCTTTTTTTGTGTTTGCAGATAATTTTCCATCTTTAAAAT
>JAQUPA010000001.1 GCA_028716825.1 Candidatus Paceibacterota bacterium | reverse complement strand
TCTATTTTTTTGCTTTTAATACCTAAAGATGCAACTCTCTTAAAATAACCAGCGAGGTAAATACAAATTATCGGGTGAACTTTAAAGTTTTTTAATCTTAAAATAAGTGTTTTTTTATCTTCGTGAAGTTCGGGGACTAATTCTCCTATGTCCCAATAATGCTCTTTCCATAAACGCGGTGATTCTTCTGCTATTTTTGATATTGAAACAAAGAACTTCATAAAGATTTTTATAATAAAAGAAAAACTTGGTGCATTCCACCCCATTTCTTCTATCTCTTTATCGCTCCATCCGAAAGTATCTTTCATTAAAATTAAAGAAATTGCTCGCAAGCCGATGGGATACCAATCTGTTTTCTTGGGATTATCATAATTTATCTGATATCCTAAATCTTTTACAATATTTTTTAACCTCTCTAATCCTTTTTCGCCTTCTTTTTTAAGAACGTAACTTGCGTCAGTATGAAACACAACACCTCTTATTTTACCCTCGATCTTCAATAAATCATCTAATTCTTTTTTGTTGATATTTGCCATAATTTTGAGCGGAGCGAAAAATTAATGTCTCGACTCCATAATTTTATTGAGTAACGCAAAATAAAATTCATACGGAGCTCCATAATTTTATTAAGTTTTAATTACTTATTAATTTACCACAAAATTTTAATATTACCAACTAATTTTAAATTTATGGTTTTTACTTCCTCTAAAAGTGCATTCTGTCTCTTCTACTTTAAGATTCTTATTGTCTTTCACGATATAGGAAAAAAGTTGGTAAATCACACCCTCGATTTGTCTGCAATAAAGAGGATGTGGATTGAAATCTTCTATTTTTAAAATTATCGTCTTTTTTTTATCGTCAAATTTCTCTATCGTTAGTTTCCCTGTGTTAGAAAAATATTTCCGCCAAATAGCAGGCCCTTTCTCTTGAATGCTCTTTAAAGAAATAACGTGTCTTAAAAATAACTTTATAATCAAGGAAACTTTTGCGCCTTCTTTACCAAAATCTCTTAATCCATCGTCATTGAAATTAAATTCGTACTTTAAAATTAAAGTGGCTAAAACCGAAAGATACAAAGGATAATATTTAAAAGAAGCTATTTTATCATAACGAAATTCCTCGCCTATTATATTTGAAATTTCATCTTCTATTCTTTTTAAATCATCTTTTCCAAACCTATCAAGGAAAAAACGTTTATCTTCAAGGAGAGCTATACCGTTAATTTCCCCTTTAATCTTAAAAAGTTTTTCAATTTCCTCTTTTGGTATTTTCATAATTTTTAAAAAGATTTCGCAGAAAGATTAATTGCTTTTTTTATTTGTTTATCTAAACTATCTGGTAATCCCTTAATGTCTATATTTAAAAAACCGCGAATAATCATTGCTGTTGCGTCTTTTCGCGAGACTCCCCGCGCCATTAAATATTCAATCTCTTCCTCGTTGATTTTACCAACAGCGGCCTCGTGAGACAAGTCAGAACCAATCGTTCTCCCTTCAAGCTCTGGAATTGCATCTATTTCACCTTCTTTTTTTAATATTAATCCTTTACATTCAAGATGGGCTTTGGTTTCTGGAAATTCTCCTATAAGCTTCCCTCGCGAAATTATCTTACCCCCCTTACTTAAAGCACGAGCGATAATTTCTGCTCTTGTCTTTTTTGCGCCCAAAAAAACACCCGAACCAACATCCAAAAGAGTTTTTTTTGGTGCAACTAAAATTGAACTAAAACGACAAACAGCCCCTTTCCCATTAAGATACGCCATTGGATACATTTGAAGATCCTTTACTTCTTTTAAGCAAATATAATTTGAAATAAATTGTGCATTTTCTTCAAGAAAAGCTCCTGTTCTTGGACGAACAATCGTGTCTTTTGCCCAATTATGAATCATTGTAAAAGAAATAGCGGCGTTTCTCTTTATAAAAAATTCTGAGATTCCAACATGCATTCCAGAATAAATTTGTGGAGCAATTGTGCACCCAGTAATGATATTTAAAGAGGATCCTTCTTCAGCAATTATAATATTATGGACTCGTTGATGAATATTTCTGGTCTTGATGTAAAGACAGGCCTGGACAGGAATTTTAGCCTTAACTCCTTTTTTTGCCCTGATAAAATATCCTTCCTGCTTATAACGCAAAATTTCTTTTGTGTATTCGTCTTTGTTTTTTCTCACCGCCTTCCAAATATATTTTTTAAGCCAAGAATATCTTTTAAGAGCAAGAGAAGTTGGTATTACCTCAACGCCTTCATTCCTGCAACTTGAGTAACTAGCTTTATTGTCTATTTGAATAAAACTTCCGCATCTTGTTTTCTCTAAGATATCAAAGCCAACTTTCTCTACTCCTTTAATTTCTTTTCTTAATGATGTTTTGGAGTTTTTCTGTGACATGTTTTACAATTTTTATAACCGACTTTTTTTATTGTTGCCAAGACATCTCTTGGATTACCAAAACAAGTAATTCTGCCATTTACCATTACCAAACCCTTATCTGATTTGAAATATTTTAAAATTTCTCCACTATGAGTAATTATTAACGCAGACTTTTTTTTATCTTTTAAAAAGTTAGCAAGAGATTTGCCAATAACATTAATATTTTCAACATCCACTCCTGACTCTGGCTCATCCAGTAAAAGAAAATCTGGCGCCTGAGATAAAACCTGAAATATTTCTCCCCTTTTAATTTCTCCCCCAGACATTCCTTTATTTATTTCTCTTTCTAAAAATTGACTAACTTTTAAAGTATTTGCCAGTTTTTCTAATTCTTTTTTAGAAATTTTAGAATATGAGTCAATAAAATTTTTAAAACTTAATCCATCAATAGTTGGAGGCCTCTGAAAAGAAATACCAATCCCCAGTTTTGCTCGTCTGTCTGGAGAAAGTCTTGAAATATCTTTTCCTTTAAAGATAATTTTACCTTGAGCTTTGTACCTTGGAAAACCCAAAATCGCCATCAGTAAAGTGGTTTTTCCAGATCCATTTGGCCCAAAAATTGTATAAACCTTGCCCTTGGGAATTTCTAAATTTATTCCTTTAATAACTTCCTTACCAGCTGTTTTCACTTTTAAATTTTTTATTTTAAGCATGGTTATATCTCATAGAAAGACTCTAATGCACTTTTTACCGGCTTTGCAATGTCTAAAGAAAATAACTCCTCAAGAGTAACCCATTTATAATCTGAATGTTCATAATTGATTTTTATATCATTATTATCAATTTTACAACGATAAGGATAAATTATCCTTTTAAAATCTCCATCTTCAAATAAGTAAGGTTCTTTTTTTTCGATTTCTTTACAATCCTCAATGCCGATTTCTTCAATAAGACCCCTTTTAAAACATTTGTCTGGTGTTTCATTTTCTTTCATTTTCTCAGCAACAATACACCATTTTTTAGGATACCATTTTTCGTTTGAGTTTCTTTTTAAAAGTAGAATTTTACCTTTTTTGTCTTCAATAACAGCTGAAATATTTTTTATCATAAATCATTTTTGATCTTTAAGTTTTTTAATTTCTCTTTCAACCTCTCCTCTTATCTCGTCTGGAATTGGAATTTCATGTCCTTTAGGACTGATACCAGGATACCGCCATGCAGAAATAATTACTCTTTTGCCGTTTTTTAAAAGAGCGTACATTGTCCAAATTTCATGAGGTCTTTTTTTTGAACCTGCACGCTGCATCATAGCAATTGTAAATGGCGCAATCCCTTTTTCGGTCCTGTTGGGATATCTTAAAACTCTTTTCACTCTCTGCTCGGAAAGTCCGTAATATTTCATTTTTTCAACTGAATGCTTTGTCCAAGAAAAATTATCTGTTTCTTTTGGAATTTTGAAGCTCAACATTTAATTATTTTATAATTCCCCAATGATTCTCTTTTGCTATTTTCAATAATTTCTCATCCGGGCTTACCACAACAGGGTTTCCTGCCATTTTTAGCATAGGCAAATCTCTTATATCGTCAGAATAGGAAAAGCTTTCTTTAAAATCAACATTCAATTTTTCTTTTTTAATAATTCCTTTAATTCTTTTAACCTTCCCTTTACTCCAAGGAAGCGGAGGAATAATTTTACCTGTGAAGCGATTATTTTTTACTTCTAATATTGAACCAACAACAAAATTAAAATTCAAATATTTTTTTACTATCTCTAAAAAATCTTGAGGAGCATTTGAAGCAAGAATTGTAATATCTCCCCTCTTTTGGTGCCATTTCAATCTGCTAAGAGTTTCTTTTTTAATTGTTGGTAAAAGATATTCCCTCCAGATTGTTTTCAAGATATCTTTTCCCTTCTCCACGCTCAATCCTTTCACTAATATCTTAGGAATATCTTTTGCCCAGGCCTGAAAACATTTTTTCTGCGAGATTATCTTTAGTTTATAAAAATAGTAAAGAAGCATATGATAGACAAGGTACCAAATGCTTGAGAAAATTCTTCTTTTTTTCTTAAAATTGTGTTTTAAAAGCGCTGTCCAAAGATGGCCATCAATCAATGTTCCGTCAAAATCAAAAATAGCTAGCCTGACTTTTTTTGTTTGGTTCATAATTAAATTAGGATTTTTTGATTTTTGCAAATTTCCTCTTCCCTACCTGAACTACCATGTTATTTTTGATTTCAATTATTCCTTTCCAGTTTTTTTCTACTTTTCCATCTATTTTCATACCACCCTGCGAAATAACTCTTTTTGCTTCTTTTTTTGAACTTACTAACTTTAAAGCAAAAAGTAAATCAAGCGGAGGATAAGTTTTTTGAACTATTACAAAAATTGGCATTTTTGTTGGATTTTTTTTATCTTTAAAAACATTATTAAATTCTTTTTCTGCCTTTCCTGCTGCTTTCTCTCCATGATACATTGTTACAATCTCTTTCGCTAATTTTACTTTAGCGTCGCGAGGATTAAGGTTAAGTTTATAAACTTGATTTCTTATGCCTTCAATTTCTTCTAAGGGCACGTCCGTGAGTAATTTAAAATAATGCCAAATCATTATATCAGGAATTGACATTATTTTGCTGTACATTTTCTCCGCTGGTTCCGTAATTCCAATATAATTTTTAAAAGACTTGCTCATCTTCCTTGAACCATCTATCCCTAGTAAAAGAGGAACTGTCATTATATCTTGCTGAGATTGATCATATTTTTTCTGAACTTTACGTCCCATTAAAAGATTAAATTTCTGGTCTGTTCCTCCCAGTTCTAGGTCTGCTTTCAGTGCTACAGAATCGTAACCTTGAAGTAAAGGATATGTTAGTTCTAACATAGTAATATCTACATCTTTTTTTATCCTTTTTTGAAAATCATCTCTTTCCATTAATCTTGCTAATGTGAACCGGGATGACAAATCAGTTAAAAAACTGGCAGGACTTTTTTCATACCATTCGCTATTATATCTTAATTCAACTTTTTTCATGTCCAAGATTTTCGCGGCCTGTTTCTTGTAGTCCTCCATATTCTTTTTGATCTCCCTTTCACTCAATGGTTTCCGTGCTTCTGATCTTCCCGATGGATCACCAACCATAGCTGTAAAATCTCCAATTAAAAAGATGATTTTATGCCCCATTTCTTGAAATTGTTTTAATTTTCGCAAAGCTATCGAATGACCTAAATGTAAATCGGGCGAAGTGGGGTCAATACCAAACTTAACCCTTAATTTTTTGCCATCTTTTAATCTTTTTTCAAGATGACTTTTCACAATCACCTCTTCAATTCCCCTTTCTAAAAGTTCCTTAATTTTTTGATTTTTTGTCATGATTAATAATTTTATCAGATTGGACCTGAGGGGAGTCGAACCCCTAACCTCCTCGATGCCATCGAGGCGCGCTAACCAGTTGCGCCACAGGCCCTTATTATTTATAAATTCTAACAAATTTTTTAACCTAAAAAAAGCAAAAAGGTAGTTTCCTACCTTTTCACCTGCTTTTTGGACCTACCGAGAACTACGAATTCCTCTTAAAAGCATCTTTATTAAAGATAACGAGAATACTATTGCCAGTAATGCATAAGATACCGTCAAGAAGATTCGCCACCAGCTAAAGGTTGAAATGTAATAATAAGCAATAATTGCGATTATAACCAAGCTAATTACTAGAATAACCGCTAAAAAAGCTTTCTTCTTTTGATCTGCTATGACGATCGTAAAAAGGCCCAAAATACAGATAGCTGCTAAAATAATCCATGCTAGCAACCTAAACACCTCCTTTCAAAGAGCACAAAAAACTTAAAGTTGCTAATATTTATTACATTATACATAAAATTTTTATCTGTAAAAATAAGAGCCGGCGCATGCGCCGGCCCCAAAAGAATTATAGGTATCCTATCACCTCCTGATAGTCATACTGCGGTAAACTCAACTTCACCTCCAGTCTTTCAGCTTCGCTCTCAGAAAGACAACAAGGTAACTCTCCGTCATCCTTGCACATCGCGAAAACAAAATGAACTTTATATTTTTGATTTGTGATCTCGTCTCTCAGTTTATCTGTTTCCGCAACAAGGCAAAAATAGAGGTTACCAGTCTCTATTATGAAAGAAGAATCCTTGGGAAGAAATTCCACCTCCTTAAAACCTACCATCGAAATCTTCGAAATAAGTTGGGAGACAATTTTCTCCCATTCTTCTTTATCTCGATAGCCCAAACGACAAAGAACGTCTGCCACCTTGGAAAGTTCATAACTATCCTTCACAACTATTGCTCCTTTCTTACACTAAAAAAGCTAAAGTACCGCATTATATTTACACTTTGGCTCTAAAAAAGTCAATATTAAATTTTATTTGCTTTAAGATTCTAAAATCTGTAAAAATTTACTCGTTTGATTCTTGCATTTTTTTGTATTTCAGTTCAACTTGCTTACCTCTCTCTTTTTCTAATGATTCTAAAAAATCTTCTAGGGTATTTTTAATATTTGAATCAAGATCGCTAGATCCTCTACCCTCTTTTGCAGCTTTATAGGCGCCCTCTATAGCTATTTCTAATTTTTCTTTTTGATCTTCTAAACTCTCTGAACCTGTCTCCTCTTCTACTTTCCTGAAAAGATTAAAATTTTCTACCATAAGTTTTATATTTTATTTTAAAAACCTTTTTTATATATTAACACAAAACAATAAAAAAAATCATTTTTTATTGAATAAACTTAGGACTTTGAGAATTTAAATCAGTGCCCCTAGAAGGAGTCTCTCGAAATTTATTTTTTTGAAATTTCGAGGATCTTCCGATTTTATCGAGAATTCTTGACTTTCTAAACGAAAGTCGGAACTCGATTTTCTAATTCCGCTGCGGGAAAGAAAATCGGGAGAACCATCGGTTTTATGCCCCCACTGCGAATTGAACGCAGATTTGCTCCTTAGGAGGGAGCCGTTCTATCCGTTGAACTACAGGGGCAAATAGGTTTATTTTTTTGCTTGTAAATTTTTTTCTTCTTTGGTTTTCCCTTCTTTCCCTTTTGTTAGGTTTGATACAAAATTTATTTGGTTATTCGGAATATAATGCAAATTGTCTTTATCGTCTCTTAGCAAAGTTCTCCGTAAAGTGAAATTCTCAACCTTGCCCTCGAAACCTCCTATCTTAACTTTATCCCCCTTCCTAAATTGATCTTCTACTAAAATAAAAGTACCAGAGACAAAATCTTTTACCAAGCTCTGCGAACCAAATCCAACAGCAAGACCCACAATTCCAGCACCCGCAACAAAAGGAGCAAGATTAATACCGATTTCATCTAAAATCAATAAAAACCCAGTAAAGATAATAACGATTTTTAAAGCAGTGGTTAATGTCTGATGTAGTGTTTGTGTTCTTTTTTGAAGAGCTTCTTTATCTCTTTTCCTATATTTTCTTTTCATCATTTTCATTATCCAGATTTCGCCAAAAGTCTTTATTAAAATATAAGCAATAATGCCTCCAACAATAATAAATCCAATCTTCAACATTGGAATTTTTTCAATATATTTTAAAACCTCAGATATAAGTTGTGAAAAATTCATCATTTTACTTTTTATTTTTTAAATAATTATAAGCTGATAAAGCGGCTTTCGCTCCCTCACCCGCTGCTATAATATATTGTTTATAAGAAATATCAGTAACATCCCCCGCTGCAAAGATTCCTTCTTCTGAGGTCTCTAATGTCTTTGGATTTATTATGATTTCTTTCCGCTCATTTATCTCTAAAGAGTCTTCTGCGAAATCACTATTTGGGAACTGTCCTACTTTCACAAATATTCCAGAAACATTTAATTGTTTCTCTTGCCCTTCCTTTTTATCAAAATATATAATTTTTTCAACAAAATTCTCTCCTTTTATCTTTTTTAATTCAACATTAAAAATAATTTCTACATTTCCTTTTTTTTCTAATCTTTTTGCTAAAAATTCATCTCCAACTAATTTGTTTTTAATTTCCAAAACACAAACTTTATTTGTATAGCTCGCAAGTTCTTCTGCGGCTTCAAGGCCTGCATTTCCGCTTCCAACAACAACAACATCCTTCTCTTTTAAAAAAGGTCCATCGCAAGTTTCACAGAAAGAAACTCCTTTCCCTTCAAATTCTTTAGCGCCCGGAACATCTAACTTTCTAGGGCTTGCACCACTAGCAATAATAATAACTTTTGAAATAAACTTTTTTCCGTCTTCTGTTGCAATTTGGAAATTATTATCTTCTATCCTCTCTATTTTCTTTACAAAAAACCCTTCTTTAATTTCAATATTCGAAGAAAAATTTAATAAATGTTCTTTTAATTTTGCGGAAAGATTAATGCCGGAAATTTCTTTAAAGCCCGGATAATTTTCAACTTTGGGTGAGTCAAAAATTTGACCCTCAAGATCTTTTGTTAACAAAATTACTTTCAAGTTTTTTCTTGCGCAATATATTCCTGCTGCAACGCCAGCAGGTCCGCCACCGATAATAATTACATCATACATAATTTTCTTTTTTATCCTGATAACTAATTGCCTCTGCAAGATGTTCTTTTGCGATATTATCTTTACCATCAAGGTCTGCAATAGTACGAGAAACTTTCAACACTTTATGATAACTTCTTGGCGATAAATTTAATTTTTGCATCGCCATTCTTAAAAGATCTTCTGAGGCATTATCTATTTTACAATATTCTTTTATTTTTGGGATACTAATATCACTATTTATAAAACCTCTTTTTTGTTGAATTTCTCTGGCGAGTTCAACTCTTTCTCTTATTTTTTTGCTCTCTTCTGCAACTTTTCCTGAAGACAATTTATCAAAACCAATTCGTGGAACTTCAATTTTAATATCAATCCTATCTAAAATTGGCCCTGACAACTTTCGCTGGTATCGTAATATTTGAGAAGAAGTACAATTACATTCTTTTTGCGAATCATTTAAAAATCCGCAAGGACAAGGGTTTGAGGCTGCAACTAAAGTAAAATTTGCAGGGAATAAAAGAGTTTCTGTAGCACGAGACACCTGAACAATTCCATCTTCCATGGGCTGGCGCAAAGCTTCAATCACGTCTCTATGAAATTCTGGGAATTCATCTAAAAACAAAACTCCACGATGGGCTAAAGTAATTTCCCCCGGCTTAATCTTCGAGCCACCGCCGATTAAAGCCGCTGTTGACGAAGAATGGTGTGGAGCCCTAAAGGGTCTTTCTTCTAAGATTGGTTGTTTTGAAGATAAAAGTCCTGCAACGCTATAAATTTTTGTTATCTCTAAAATTTCGTTTTTGTCTAAACGAGGAAGAATCGACGGTAGGGCGCGAGATAAAAGAGTTTTCCCTCCTCCTGGAGGCCCTGACAAAAAGATATTATGCCCTCCAGCCGCTGCAATCTCAAAAGCTCTTTTTGCACGATCCTGCCCTTTAATATAAGCAAAATCTATGTCGGTTTTTAAAACAGGATTAATTTCTTCTGCGCCATTCCCTATTTTTATATATTCTTTTTCTTCTTTTTCTAAAGTTTTTAAAAGTTCGTCCAAATTATTTACTGACAAAATTTTAAGCCCTTCAACCAACTCTGCTTCTTTTTCATTTTCCTTTGGTAAGACCAGTGTTTTTAATTTTTCTTTTGCCAAAGAAGCAATGGGTAAAATGCCATTTGTTTTACGCAAAGTGCCGTCCAAAGAAAGTTCACCGATAAATAATTTATCAGATACATCAATATTTTTCATTTGACCAGAGGCCAGAAGAAAACCAACTGCAATTGCAAGATCATATCCTGGCCCTTGTTTTTTTATATCAGCAGGGGCCAAGTTTACAGTAATTCTCCTATTATGATGCTGAGGTGGTTTTGCGCCTGTATTTTTAACAGCTGAAGACACTCTTTCTTTTGATTCCTCAACTGCTTTATCTCCTAAGCCAACAATAGAAAAACTATGGAGACCGGGAGAAAAATCAACTTCAACTTCAATTGGAATAGCCTCCAGTCCAATTATCGCTGATGAAAATAATTTTATAGCCATAAAAAATATCTTAAAACTTAAATCCTTTATCTTAAATCCAAATGTTAAATCTTAAATCTTTTTACAATTGTTACATTTAACATTTCGGATATGGTTTTGAGTTATAGGATATAACATTTGAGATTATTATTCTATATAACTTGCTGCAATT
Organism: Candidatus Paceibacterota bacterium; assembly: GCA_028716825.1. Lineage (NCBI taxonomy): Bacteria > Bacillati > Minisyncoccota > Minisyncoccota bacterium. The sequence continues at coordinate 73,914 of JAQUPA010000001.1, read as the reverse complement.
AATGTTCCGGGACCAGAATTTGCGCCGACAATTAAAGGTACCATACTCACAAAAATGACTCTTGCCTGAAGTTTTCTTTCTATTTTTTCTTTTAACCAAAAAGCTGTGTCCTTATTATCTGTATAATTTATTCCAACTATCAATCTTTTTGATTGCTTTTTTGCCCTTTTAGTTTCTTTTTTTAATTGATGAAAAACTGCTTTATAATTTTTTGTAGTCCAGAAATTAAATCCCACAAGACCTACCTCTTCTCTTTTTATGCCGATAATCGGCATCACTCCAAATAATTTCAAAAATTTAAATCCGAAAGCTCTTTTTTTAGAAATTCTTCCTATCTTTTCTACCCAATAAGTTGTTTCAAGAAAAGCAAACATTTTTATTCTTTTTTTTACAGTCTCTAATTCATTTTTAATTTTCTTTAAATCTTTTTTTTCTTTAATTAGATTAATTGCTTTTATAACAAGAAGCCCCTCTGCGGCAACGGCTGAAAATGAATCTACTATATTAATTTTAGAAGGAATGGATATTAATTTTTTTGCTTGATTCGCGGTATTAAAAGCGCCGGAAAGCTTAGAGCTTATTGTAATTACAACAATTTTCTCATTTATCTTAAGGGCTTTATTATAAGACTTAAGAAACTGCCCAGGCGAGGGTGCTGAAGTTTTAGGATAAGCTTTCGTTTCTTTCATTATTTGATATATATCCTTTTCGGGTTGTTTTTTAAGTTCTTCAAAAAACAATCTCATTTTTACGATCTCTATTCTGTTTTTTTTCAAAAATTCTTCTGGTAAAGAACAAACATCATCTGCAACAACTCCAATTTTGTTTTGGGATTTTTTATTTCTTAATTCTTTTTTTATCTTTTTTTCCAATACCATTTAGGTTCTCTCCCTTTTAACATTGGGATAAATCTTGATTTTTGCTTAAAGAAAATCGGAATCGCAGACAAAAAACATAACCAAAAATATTGAGGAACTAAAATATAGCTTATAATTGGTAAAAATAAATTAGCCATAAACTGACCCAAAAATAAATAGCCCGAAAAAATTATATAGAGAATACAAACAGAAACCCAGGGTAAAAATAAATAATAAAAATTCAAAACACCCAAAATCCCGCTCATTGAAGCAATTGCTTTCCCGCCCGCGAAACTTCCATCTTTGATTTTAAAATAAGCAGAATAACAGTGACCCAAAACAACACCAAAACCACAAAAAGTGATTGCTAAAATAGAATAATCGCCAAGATTTAAATTTTTAACAATATATACAGGCAATGCTCCTTTTAAAACATCTCCCAGAAGAACTAAAAAGAATAAATAAAACTTCCCTGTAGCTCTGGAAGTGTTCATAGCCCCAACATTACCAGTTCCCTCTTTTCTTATATCCTTGTCTGTAAATTTCTTTGTCACAAAATAAGCCGTCGGGAAAGAACCGATAAAATACGATAATAAAAAAATTATAAATAAATAAATTATTTCAATCATGTTTTTTGTTTGTTATTAACTCTCTCTACTTCCCCATCCTCCTTTCTCTTTTTGAGAAGTTCTTTATGATTTTCTCAAACTCTTTTGGGGTGAATGCAGGAAAAAGGGTTTTTGTAAAGTAAAGCTGGGAGTATGCTGTATCCCACATCATAAATCCTGCTGACATGTGTGGATCTTCTTCACATCCTGTGCGTATTACAAGATCTACCGGTGGAAGATCTTTTGTCCAAAGATGGTTTTTTATTGTATCTTTGTTTATTTTTTTTATACCTTTCTTTGATATCTCTTCTACGCAGTTTATCATTTCATCTGTTCCATTGTAAGCTAGGAGGAAAGTTAGAACATGTTTGTTGAAGGTACGGGTTTTTGCTATAAGTTCTTTTATTACTGCTTGAGTTTTCCCTGGGGTAATGTCTATCCATCTGCCAAAAACATTAACCCTTACTTTATTTTGAAAAGTCCTTTCATCATCAAGCACTCTTCTAAATTGCTCTTCCAAAACATTAAATAAATAATCAATTTCTTTCTCCGACCTCTTAGTTAAATTATCCCAGGAAGCGGTCCAGAAAGTAAAATATTTAATGCCCATATCTCTGGCTTTCTCTAAAATTTTCTCTAACGTTTTAATGCCTCTCCTGTGACCTCTTTGCGGCGAAATACCTCTCCTCCTTGCCCACCTTCTGTTGCCGTCTGGGATAATTACAATGTGATTTATTTTGCTTTTCATAATTTTTAATTAATGATTGTCCATGCAGCAATTAAAGTACCCGGTCCTACATGAACCCCGATAACAGGACTTACCAAATTTATATACGGAACTTCTGCTTTAATCTCTTTTAGTTTCTTCCTCAACTTTTCTGCCTCTTCTTTGTTATCGCAGTGATTAATGATTACTCTTATCTTCTTACCCGAACTTCTTGCTTTTCTTGAGGTTCTTTTTATTTTCTTAAAAACAGCTGTTGATAAATCCTTAACTCCAAAACAAATTCCTCCTTTTTCAATCTTTCCTTTCTTCACCGTGATTAAAGGACGAATACCTATTTTTTGCATTCTTTTTACCCAAACAGCCTGAGAATGACTCATTCTCCCGCCAGATTCTAACCATTTCGGATCTTCAACAACGCCATACAAATAAATATTGGGAATTAAATTTTTTAGTTTCTTTATAATTTCGCCACAATCTCTTTTTTCTCCGTTTAGCTCTATCGCTCTTAAAATAAAAAGAGCAAGCCCCGCACTAACATTTAAAGAATCAAAAATGAAAACCTTTGCGGGATTTGGCATTATTTGTTTTGCTTGATTAGCAGAATTAAATGCGCCCGAGAGCTTTGAGGATAGTGAAATCGAAATAATTTCTGCGTTTTTTGGCAATTTTTTAAACTCCTTCTGAAAAATATCCCGAAATTTTTTAGGAGAAGCCTGAGATGTTTTTGGAAGAGACTTAATTCCTTTTTTGTCAGCTTCTCTCATTTTTTGATAAATATTATCTCCAGATAATTTTTCTCCCTCTGGCCAATCTATAATGTGATTTACAAAACCAAGCCTGTATTTATCAATTATCTTTTGTGGCATATCAGAAGTTTCTTCAACAACAATACCAATCGAACTTTCTTTTACGGAAATCTCTCCTGCAACTTCCTTTGCTATGTCTTCTGTTCTTAAGTTCTGAATTTCTCCCGCATCCCTTGCTATTTTCTTTACTTCATCCGGATCATCAGTATGAACATGAACTTTTGTTTTGTCTTGTACTTCCAAAATTTCAATGGAATCACCAATTTTTTCAAGCCTATTTGCTAATTCTTCTCTTTTTATTCTCTGGTTCTTAATTAAAAAAACAACTTCGTACCTAAAAGAGATTGTTTGTACAAACTTTCTTACTTTTTCGGACGATCTCTCTTCTTCTTCTCTAAGCTCGCTACCCTCAAGAGCATCAACATAGCTTTCAAGTATTATAAGATATCCAAGTCCACCTGCATCAACTACATTTGCTTTTTTAAAAACTTCCATTTTATCACGGGTCGCAAGTAAAGCTTCATTTGCCATTTTTGTTGCCTTCTTAAAAAGAGATACTATGTCTTTATCTTTCTTTGATTCTTTTTCAATGGTCTCTGCGGCAGCGTCAATTACATCAAGAATTGTGCCGTCTTTTGGATCTTGAATTGACTGCCTCGCTTTAATGGCTCCTTCTCTCATGGCTGTTGATAATTTTTCAGCATTGATTGGATTTCTGTTCTGAAAAGCCGGCAAAAATCCGGCCAAAAATCCGGTATAAATTACACCGGCATTCCCTTGAGCTGCCTCAAGCGCACCATCAAGTGCGGCATTTGCAAGTTCATCTAAATCTTTAAATTTTTTATTTTCAATTGATTCTTTAATTCCTCCAAGCGTCTTTGCTAAGTTGCCACCCGTGTCCTGATCCGGTACGGGAAAAACATTAATCTTGTTAATTTTTTCTTTGTTTTTTTCAATTCTTTCCTGGGAAAAAAATATCATCTTCCTTAACTCTTTTTTTGTAATATTATCCATAAAAATTTTATTGTGATTTTGATTTTATCACCTTATCATAAAAATTTAAAGATTTAGAGGCAATCTTGAGCCAGGAATATTTCTCCGCCTCTATTCTACCCCAATTACCAAGGCTTTCTCTTAATTCTTTATTCTGAATTAATCTCTCTAACTTTTCTGATAATCCTTTAATATTCTTTGGTTCTACAAGAAAATCCTTTCCTTTTGCAACTAAAACTTCTTTATAGCCCGCATTGGAAAAAGCCACTACCGGTTTTCCTGAGGCCATAGCCTCAAGTAAAACTATTCCAAAAGCTTCTCCGAATATCGCAGGAAAACAACAAATATCAGCTGTCCTGTAATATCTTGGTAACTCTTCGTTTGTAGCCTCGCCCTCAAAAAAAACATCCTGAATTTTTCTATACTCTGCAAATCTCTCCATTTTTTTCCTATCAAAACCATCACCCACAACTATTAATCTTATGTCTTTATATTTTGCTTTCAAAATTTCAAAAGCTTTTAAAAGATAAATCAATCCCTTCCTCTCTTCAATTCTGCCAACAAAAAGAATGTTTATTTTATCATCGCAGAATTTTTTTATTTTCTCGCCCTCTGGAGAAAAATTTTTAAGGTCGATGCCGTTTGGTATAATTTCAGATATACCATTATACCTTATTTGCTTTGAAACTGGCTCAGATACAGTAATTAACGCGTCAAACTTTGGCAAAAAATAACTACTAAAAAATCCTGATAATATCTTGAGCATTCTTGAAGCATCCCAAAAAGCATGCAAAGTTAAAACGTTCAAAGCCCTTTTTCCTTTTATTTTTCTTGAAGCCCTTAATACCTGCCAAGGCAAAAAAATCCCAAAGTTTTGAAAATGTAAAACATCAAAATCCTCTTTTTCTAAGTTTTTTTTAATATTTCTGGTGTTAAACTCTAAGCTTAGATTCGCTTTTGAAGCATTACCAGGAAGATAAACTGACCTACCAAATAAAATTTCGTCTTTCTTTCCATTCTTAGATGATTTATCTTTGGCATAAATTATTTTTACTTCATGCCCTCTTTTTTCATATTCTTTTTTTAAAGCTAAAATATGATTTTGAACGCCCCCGGGATATGTCATTGGATGAGCAGAAACAAAACAAATTTTCATTTTTACTATTTCTTTGTTATTAACTTATACAAAAAATAAAAAAATAAGATAACCAAAATAGCTAGAACAAAAGTAACCCATCCAAAAACTTCTCCAATAGCAACGCCTGACAAAGTTAATATAGAAACAATAACACCTGCTATAAAAACGCCAATTGTAATCAAAGGAAAAGCGACTTTAAAAGGTAACCCTAATAAAAAAGCAGCGACCGCTCCTGTCCAACCACCAGTTATTGGAAGTGGTATTGCGACAAACAAAGTAAGCCCTAACTTCTCGTAATTTTTAATTTTGGGGGAAACTTTTTTTCTAGTTTTTTCAAAAAGCCAATTGAAAAATCTATCAAAAAACTTTGAATTCTTTCGCAAAAATTTAGAAACAGGTTCTAAAAATAATAAGATCAAGGCAACGGGAATTAAATTTCCAAAAAAAGCAATGCAAAAAACTTTCCAAAAAGAAAGACCAAAAATTGCAACGCCAGTTGGAATAGCTCCTCTAAGTTCCGAAATTGGCGCCATCGCTAAAAGAAAAACTAAAAACTCTGGAGGGAAAATCATAAAATTATTTAATCCCGACAATTTTTTTAATGGTGGCAACAATTTCTGGATTTGCAAGAGTTGAAAGATCTCCAAGTTCCTCGCCTGTAAAAAATCTCTTTAGAATTCTTCTCATTATTTTACCGCTCCTTGTTTTTGGCAAATCAGGAACAAAATAAATTTCTTTGGGCAGCGAGATAGGACCAATACTTTTCATTACCTCGCCCGTAACTTCCTTTTTAAGTTCTTCACTCACCTTTATATCTTTCCAGCCCAAGGCTGGTCCGCCCTTGGAGGATAAAACAACAAATGCTACAGGAACCTCACCTTTAATCTCGTCTGGCATACCCACAACCGCACATTCAATAAAGTGTTTGTTTTTTGTAATCGCATTTTCTATCTCTCCGGTTGAGACTCTATGTCCTGCAACCTTAATAACATCATCCACTCTGCCAACAATTCTCACAAGACCATCTTTGTCACGATACGCTCCATCGCTTGTAAAGTAAATTTTATCTCCATACTCTGCCCAATAAGTTTCAACATATTTTTTGTGATTCTTATAAACTCCTCGCAACATACCTGGTGTAAAGGGCGGTAAGATAACAAGATTACCCTCTTTGTTTTTGGGTAAAGATTTTCCTTTATCGTCTAAAATATCAATTTTAACGCCTGGCAATGGAAGTCCTGTAAAGGTGGGCTTGAAGGGTCCAATGCCCGGTAAAGAAGTTACTAAAATTCCACCTGTCTCTGTCTGCCACCAAGTATCAAGTAAAGGACAATTCTTCTTGCCAACTTCTTCAAAATACCAATTCCATGCCTTTTCGTTAATTGGTTCACCTACTGAAACTATAATTTGCAGAGTTTGTAATTTTTGTTTTATCTTTTTTATTTGTTTCTGAAACATTCTTATTGCGGTAGGAGCAGTATAGAAAGTTGTAACTCCATGCTCTTCAATCACATCACACCACCTTTCTGGATAAGGCCAGTTGGGCAAACCTTCAAATAAAACAAAAGTTGCACCATTTAATAACGGTCCATAGCATGAATATGTATGCCCTGTAATCCAGCCAATGTCTGCTGTTGACCAAAAAATATCATCATCCCTTAGGTCAAAAATCAATTTTGAAGTAAGATAAGCCTGAACGGTAAAGCCACCGCAAGTATGAACTATTCCTTTTGGCTTACCGGTTGAACCTGAAGTATAAAGAATAAACTGCAAATCCTCGCTATCCATTTGAACCGGTTCGCAATAGTCACTCTCCCCTTTCATAAGATCCTTCCACCAATAATCTTTTCCTTTCTTTATAGAAACATTATTGCCTGCTCTTTTTACTACTATTACTTTTTTAACTTTTGTTTTTTTAATTCCTTCATCAGCATTCTTTTTTAAATCTATAACTTGGCCTGATCTATAATATCCATCAGCGGTAATTAATAACTTCGCTCCTGTGTCTTGTAATCTCACCTGTAAGGCCTGGGAGGAAAAAGCCGAAAAAACAACTGTGTGTACAGCTCCAATTCTTGCGCAAGCAAGCATTGAAATTAAAACCTCGGGTATCATTGGCAAATAAATTCCAACCCTATCTCCCTTCTTAACCCCCATTTTTCTTAAGGCATTGGCGCACCTGTTTACCGCCCTATAAAGTTCATAATAAGTAAGAATTCTTGGTGTTTCTTCAAAGGGCTCGGGCTCCCAGATTAATGCAACCTTATTTCTTCTTTCTGCAAGATTTCTATCCAGTGCATTTTCTGTAATGTTTAATTTCCCGCCCGAGAACCAGCTAAAATAAGGGGGCTTGTGCGAGAAAGTTTTATTCCATTTTTTCTGCCATAAAATTTCATTTGCTGCTTCTTCCCAAAATTTAATCGGATTTTTTAATGACTTTTTATAAATTTCTTTGTTTTTGATAATCGCTCTTTTTTTAAAATCAGAACTTGGAAAATAGAGACCGCCCTTCTTTGTTAACATATTTTTTTGTTTATTATTTAAAATTAAGGTTTGACTTGCGACTTTTTAAATATTAAAATTATAAATCATTATATCAGAATTATATTTATGCTCCAAATAAGAATACATGGAAGAGGAGGACAGGGTGGTAAAACCGCAGCTGAGATTTTAGCTACCGGGGCAATAAGATCAGATAAATATGCAAAAAGTTTCCCTGAATTCGGCCCCGAGAGAACCGGCGCTCCTGTCCAATACTATACAAAAATATCTAATGAGGAAATAAAAAGCAACCAGCCAATAATAGATCCTGATGTTGTTGTAGTTTTGGACGATACCTTAATTGGGCTTGTTAATTTTACAGATGGACTCAAAGAAAAAGGTATTTTAGTTTTTAATTCTTCAATGCCAGAGGAAAAAATCAAAGAAAATTTCGGAAAATATAAAATTTTTGTTGTGGACGCGACAAAAATTTCTTTTGACCTTTTCCAAAAAAACCTTCCAAACGTTCCTATGCTTGGATCTATATTAAAGGCAACAAATGTTTTGGATCTTGATACAATAAAAGAAGAAGTTAAAGAAAAATTTTCATTTCTGCCAGAAGATATATTAGAAAAAAATATAAAAGCCCTTGAGAAGGGTTATAACCAAATTCACCCCATTAAATAATTGTTTTAGCAGTTCCCGCTCCGCGGGATTTAACGGGGTAAAGAAATCTAAAAAATGGAAAAACAAAAAATAAAAAAATCTGAAAATCCTTTACCGATAAAAACAAAAATTGCCGCGTGGATAACTATAATATATGGATTTTTTTTCCTTGCCTTAATTTTAAAAGGAGAATTAACAATAATCGCGGGCCTTATTTATTTTATTATATCTTTAATTTGTGGTATTTTCTTATTAAAAAAGAAAAAAATAGCGTGGTATGGAACATTATTTTATGTTCTAACAATAGGGTTATTTCTTTTATTGAACTTCTTCTATATATTAAAAGACTATTTAAAAAATTCTATAGCTATAAAAATTATCTTACTATCTTTTTTAGTTATATATCTTATTCCCATTACCTTTCTGCTTTTAGATCGAAAAAAAATCTTTAAAGCTGTAAAATAAAATATGGAAAAACCAAATTTACCAATTTTGCCAGCAGGCACAAGCAAAAAATTCAAAACAGGTTCCTGGAAATCGCAAAGACCGGAAATAGACAATGAAAAATGCATCCGTTGCCAACAATGCGTAAAATCCTGTCCTGAAAATTCCCTTTCTTTGGATAAAGAAAAAAATGAGATAAAATTTAATCCTGACTTTTGCAAGGGCTGCGGAATTTGCTCTGAAAAATGTCCCGCTGGAGCAATTAAAATGATTGAAGAATAACTCAGAACTCAAATCCTATATCCAATATCCACATGTCAAATCCGAAATCTAATAATATTCGTTACCGATCATACAAATTTTCATTGGATATTATCAATTTTGTAAAAGATTTTCCCAAAAACAAAGTTTATTTAATTTTTACAGATCAATTATTGAGGAGTGCTACATCAATAGGAGCAAATTTAATTGAAGCAAAATCTGCAAGCTCTAAGAAAGATTTTTCAAGATTTTACGAAATTGCTCTAAGAAGCTGTAACGAGACAATTTACTGGCTTTGTCTTCTAAGAGATGGTAAATTAATAACTGAGAAAAAATTAGAACCATTAATAAAAGAATCAAACGAAATTAGCAAGATGATCGCCTCGAGCTTAATAACTATAAGAGGCAAAAAATAGATTTAACATTTAAGATTTAGTTTTAAGTTATAGGATTTAACATTTAACATATTTATGAATATTAAACCTTTATCTGGAGCACAAGCTGGTGCTGAGGCTTTGCGTCAAATTGGAATTGAAGTTTTTCCAGTATATCCCATAACTCCCCAATCTCCGATTGCAGAAGGCTTTGCAAAAATAGTAGCAAACGGAGATTCAGACGCTGAGCTTATTAATGTAGAATCCGAGCACTCTGCAATGTCAGCGGCAGTGGGTGCAGCGGCAGCGGGAGTAAAAACTGCGACAGCAACCTCTTCTCAAGGTCTTGCTTTAATGTCAGAAATTGTTTATGTCGCCTCGGGTCTTCGCCTACCAATCCTAATGCCAGTTGCAAACAGGGCCTTATCCGCTCCAATTAACATTCACTGCGATCATTCAGATACAATGATGGTAAGAGATTCTGGGTGGATTCAAATATATGCAGAAAGCGCTCAGGAATTTTACGAAAATTTAATTTTGGCGTTTAAAGTTGCAAAAAATGAAAATGTTTTATTGCCAGCCATGGTAATGATTGACGGCTTTATAACAACTCACCAAATAGAAAGGGTAAAATTATTTGAAGATAGCGTAATAAAAAACTTTCTTGGAAGTTATAAACCGCCTTATAATCTGCTTGATATTAAAAATCCAACATTAGTAGGTCCTTTTTCAATGCCAGATTCATATTTTGAATTCAAAATTTCACAGGAAGAAGCAATGGAAAATGCAAGAGAAATTTTAGTAAAAGAAGGAGAAGAGTTAAAAAAGATAACGGGAAATAGCTATAATTATTTTGAAAAATACCAGCTTGATGATGCAGAATATGCAATTGTTGTAATGTCCTCCACTGCAGGAACTGCAAAAGCACAAATAGATAAATTAAGAAAAAAGGGAGAAAAAGTAGGACTTTTAAAACCACGTATTTTCAGGCCTTTCCCATACGAAGAAATAAAAAAAGCTTTAACTGGCAAGAAAGCAATAGCAGTTCTTGATAGGTCCCTTTCTTTTGGAGCTAATCCCCCGCTTTATGCAGAGATAAAACAAGCACTTGGAAATAAAATCCCAATGCAAAAATATGTCTTTGGTCTTGGAGGAAGAAATATTTACGATAAAGATATTAAAAAAGTTTTTAAAGAATTAAAAGAAGGGAAGGTTGATAACAAAATCAAATGGATCAAGTAAAAAAACTAATAGCATAAAACAAATAACTAATAACATGGCTGAAGTAAAAAAGAATAATCCAAAATATTCACCAGGAGGAAGAACTTGTGCGGGATGCGCAATCCCTTTAATTGTAAATAATGTTTTATCCCAAACAGAAAAACCCATTGTCGCTGGCGTCGCAACAGGGTGCCTTGAAGTTACCTCAACCATATATCCATATAATGCCTGGAATATCCCCTGCATACATAACGCCTTTGAAAATGTTGCCTCAACTATTGCAGGTGTTGAAAGTGCTTTTAAATACAGAAAGAAAAATGGCTTTGAAGAGAAAATAAAGTTTGTTGCTTTTGCCGGGGATGGGGGCGCATATGATATTGGCTTTCAGGCAATCTCGGGAGCATTTGAACGGGGCCATGATTTTACCTTGGTAGTTTATGATAACGAAGGGTACCAAAATACTGGCGGGCAAAGATCAGGGGCCACCCCCCTGGGGGCTGACACAACTACAACGCCAGCCGGAAAAGTAAAAAAGGGCAAAGAAGAACAAAGAAAAAATTTAACAGAAATCTTGGTCGCACACAGAAGCCCTTATGTTGCGCAGGCCGCAATCCATGACCTTGAGGATTTAAAGAAAAAAGCAAAAAAAGCAATTGAGACCAAAGGGCCAACAGCATTAATTATACTTGCCCCCTGCACAACAATCTGGGGATTCCCACCCGCAAAAACGCTTGAAATTTCAAAACTTGCAACAGAAACAAACTTCTGGCCTTTATATGAAGTTGAAAATGGAAAATATATAGTAAATATAAAACCAGCAAAAGAAAAACCAATTAAAGAATTTATAAACCAGCAAAAAAGATTTGCTCACTTGAAAGATTATCCTGAAAAAATAGAAGAACTCCAAAAAATCGTAAATAAAGAATGGAAGAGACTATTAAAGCTTGAAGAAAAAAAATAAAACTCATAAAGAGAAATTTTCTTAAATGAAAAGGGCGCCACTGAATTGACAGTAGCGCCCACGGGCATAAATACCTCGAAGTTCAACCTCCTAACCTTTGCTTCCAATGTTCTGCGACATCTCTTGCTTTCTTTGCAGCAATGCCGATGTAGAGAGACGGATCTGAAAGGATCTGCCGTTGATATGGCGTCATCTTCTCAAGATACACTTTCATCTCTGTGTCATCGGCAAAAACCTCTTGGAGCGGCCGTTTCTCGCTTTGAGCCTGCAGTGTGAGTATCCTCACTTTCTCATGGGCATCAGGATGTCCCAACGCTGCAAGGATGATATAGAGAGGCTCTGCAACCACCAACCCTTCCTGTATGGCAAGGTTTCGCTCCAGGTTAGCACGATCAACTGTAAGCTTTTTCATCGTGCGCGTCAGGCGCTTTGCCATTGAAACCACGTAGGTGATAACCTCGCCATAAGTCCGTGCAGACGCAGAGTTGGTAAGGTCGCGCTGATGCTCACTGATCTGATCCATAAACACCGTCACGATGCGGGGCATAACAATCTCCCATAAGCTCTTAACGTTCTCGAAGTTGATGGGATTGCGTTTCTGCGGCATGGTGGAAGATCCAACCTGCGCCGCTTCAAACTCCTCACCCACCTCTCCGATCTCCGTCCGCTGGAGATGCCGCATATCATCGGCCAAGTTGGCCAGTACTCCTGCCGCGATCGTAACTTCGCAGAAAAGCCGAGTCAGAGGTTCGGGTGGCACAATCTGCGTTGAGTGCCCAGCTGGCTTAAGGTCTAACTCGGCGAGCACTTTGGCCTCAAAGTCCTCGGGGTCATCGAAGAAAAGCGACGAAGCATTATATGCTCCGACTGCTCCCGAGAACTTCCCAGGAAGCTCAGAAGAAAGCTTTTTCAACTTCTCAATTGACCCGCCCAGGCGACTCACATAGCCGGCGATCGCGAATCCGAAAGTAATCGGAACTGCATGCTGGCCGTGCGTCCTACCAACCTGTACTGTCTCGGCTTCGCGAAGTGCAATCGCGATGAGAACCTCTTCCAAGTTCATGAGTGTTGGAAGAAGTACGTCCTTAACGACCTCCTGGTAACGAACAGCGTTTGCTGAATCAACGATGTCATACGAGGTTGCCGTCATATGAACGTATGGCTTCGTTTTCTCGCTCACCTTGGCGCGGATACAGTTTACGAGGGCACGGATGTCGTGACGAATTCGATCTTCTTCGTCATACACCTCAGCGGTCCTCACCTTACTACAAGCCGACTCGATTTCTTGGACAGCGGCTTTTGAGCAGATACCTTGACGATGAAGCACCTTTGCAAGCGCAAGCTCTACTAGAAGTTTGTAAGTGGTGAACCCATTCTCGGAGAGATACCTCGCCACTTCCTCGTCCCAGTATCGATAGTCAATCGGCGAAAGACTGTCAAAAATGTCTCTTGATCTCATTTTAACCTCCTAAATATCTTATTCTTCTACGGCTTTACGGGAAATATATAAAGGTCCACTTAAAGACCAAAATCAAAGAACATTGTTTGGATTTTAGAATATAGCACAAAATAATCTTCTGTCAATTTCTTTCTATAAAATAAAGAAAAGTAATTTATATTGAAAAAACCCTTTGCAGGGTTTTTCAATGATGAGCTCACCTCCTTATTAGATATTATCTGGATTTCTCCAGACCTCTTTGGCGACCAGTATAAGATCGCACTCAAAGATTTTACACCCGCTATTCAGCTTTCTTTCCTGGGCCTTGACCATTTTCTTGGCCCTTTGGATTGCTGCTTCTTCGTTTTCCGCCCTTATACTTCTGACAGAAATATCAGACAGGTGAAAATCTTTACAGCTGGGAATTGTCTGGTAACGGAAAGTATAGAAATACCTATCCATCTTTGCCTCCTTAAATAAAAAGATTTTGGGAATTTCCCAAAATCGCTATATATATTATTAACAAAAAAACCTAAGATTGTCAAATAAAAATTCGTATTAAAAAAGTTATTTCTTAGAACCACAGCTAAAGCATACTCCTCTATGACAACAGATTGTACCACCGCATTTTTTGCAGGTCCATTTTTTCTTTTCTTTTTGTATAAATTTTCTTACTCCAAATTTTTTAATATATAAAAGGTTTTCAATCTCGCTCATATTGTATTTTGTTCTGTATCTTTTATCCAAATGCTTTATTCTCTTGCAGGGAAAATCTTTGCACAAAAAACAAAAGCCAGAGCTTGTCTCTTTAAGCTTTTTGCAATTTTTAATCCTGCACTTTACGCGGGAAATAGAATTTTTTGGGGTAATATATCTACAGCCAAGGCATTTATTTTTTTCTCGCAAATATGCCATACAAATATTGCAATTCATCCCGCACGGCGCAATGAGTTTAGTTTTCATTTTTGCCATGGTTTTTCTCTTTAATGACGGCAAGAATAATCCCGATGATTAAAATAATCAAGAAAATCGGAATTAAAAAATAAGGTATTCTTGGCATAGCCGAACCAAAACCACAACCACCATCAAGAACACAGTTACTCCCGGCATCCATTAAAGGATTATAAATATATCCCAATACTCCTATAACAATCATTATAATACCAATTTTTTGTCTTCTCATAGATTTATTTTCGCTTTATTCGTGATTCATGATTCATCATTCTCCTAACCCACTCATTCTAACAAAATCGCGGAAATATTTAAACAAAAATTTGTAAATTGGCTGTCTAATTTTATTTTTTCAATTTTCAGCAATCCTTGCCTTTACCTATCGCCAAATTATCCAAATTATTGAGAAAATAACAAACGATATAATGGCAAGGCCGATCCACGGAAAATAGACGCTAAACCAAAGAAATATATTCTTTTTTCTTTGCTTCAAATCTTCATTAATTTCTTTTTTCAAGGCTTTTGCTGAATCAACACCAGTCTGATTTAATTCATAAAGATATAGAAATAATCCACTCGGTATAAGCAATAATAAAATTGTAAGAAGAGTTTTTGTAAAATCATTAACCGGAATTAACTCTTTGTTAAAAGTTGCAACTATAAGCAAGGTTGCTGACAATGTACTAACAATTATTGAGAAATTCAAACGACCTAATACCGATTCTTTAAATAAATGAAATAATTCTTCTTTTCTTTTTCTTGCATTATAATCATCTTGATTCATAAATTTTTACTCCTTAATTAAATAAATTTTCTAGTTTTTTGCACTATGACCTTGGTTTATCTGCCGATTCAGGCCCAGGCGCAATCATACGAAGTCTGGGATAATTGTATAAACCATCAATAGGAATACTTTTAGCTTTCTTTAATATCTCTTTTTCGTATTGCTTGGCTATGTTGCATGCTTCCTCTAATAAAACCTTTGCTAAACATCCAAGCTGATGAACTCCCTCAATGTCTGTTATCATATGCCTCATAGTCATTGTTACAACCTTAATTATCTTCTTACTTTCAATGTTCTGCGGAGACAATATTAGTCCTACCGCCACTTGCTCAAATGGATTTACAGAATGAGCAATATGTTTGTCTCTCAAATCAAGATAAAATTTGTGCGCTTTATGTGGCTCACCATTTAAATTGTCAAATATTGATTCTGACAAACCAAATCTTTTCCCGTCTGCGAAACATCTAGCATATCTTATTAATACAGCAGTCCACATATTTTCGATTAACAAACTGTCTTTGGATTTTTCTTTTAATAGTCTCTCAAGACGCGAACACGTTTTCATTACAAAACTTAAATCTTGAACAATAGCACCTAAATCTGCAAGTTTTTTAGCTTCTTCGTAGTCTACTTTTACTATTGGATTATCTACTTTATTTTTTGACATAAATTTTTATTTATAAATTAGATTTCCTATTTTACATCTTTGATGTTTTTAATTGTTGCTAATATTTCTGTAACTTGTGCTAATTTTTTTTGGTTAACACTCGGAAATAATTTTAATTGACTTTTCTCCTCGGGATTAAGGACAATCCACATTTTTAGGTAGTTTAAAATATCGACAATAATCATACCGCATGCTTCGTTTTCTGAGTGGATTATAAAGGGTTTTTCAAATAAAACTAGTCTTGCCTTCAAATTTTCATTAATTATTTTTTTGATATTCTTTTCTTTAAATTCAGAACACTGATGTATTGTTATAATTACTAAATTTTTATCGTTTTTATCAGGATAATTTTTAAGTGATTTAATTATTTTCTTTAATAAGAATAAATAATTTTTTTCACTTCTCTTTTTCCCGTTGCTTGTAAAATAAAAATTAATTCGTGATCGCTGTTTCGCTCTTGTACAATCAACAATTTCCCTTACAAGCTTAATTCTTTTATCCACCGGCACATTTTTATCTCCTTTCCGTGAAGAAAATAGATAGCTTCCTTTAAGCTCCTTTTTCTCATCCCACCCCAAACTCTCAAAACAAGATTTAAAAGATCTTTTTAGGGTTTTATAGAAAAAGGAGTCAACAAAAAGTCCACCGACTCCGAAAAAATTAGGATCTCTTTGTTTGCATTCTGTCTCATCAATAAATAAACATTTCATGCCTAAGTTTTTTATCCTTGATCTTGTCTACTTTTTATACCTTTCACAAACTTCTTCTCTGACTTTTCTAAATTCTCCTTCTGAAATAATTTCTTTCCGGATAAGCAACTCTTTTAAGGTTTCAAAATTAACAAGAGTATTTGCTCTCCGAGCAGTTTCTTCCCCATCTTTCTTTCTTATTTCACTAAGAAACTTATTAAAATCCATATTTTGATTTTTAGTTAGTTTATATTGTGACCTTTAATTTTTGTCTTTTGGTGGACATGGATCATTTCCATAACTATCTCTGCCTTTAATAATCCCCTGTTTGTTATGATAGATTGCTTCTACTTCAACCCTTCTAGCAAGAACACGAGTTTTTTCTTCTGCAATGGCCTGTGTTCTGTGTTTTGAAACCGGCCTATCAACACCCTCTTTTTTTATTGCCCAAGCATCACCCTGAGGAACGCTGTGAAAATTTTTCTTGATCATAAATTTTGAAATAGTTTAAAAATTCGGCCTTTTGTAAAAAAACCAGCCGTTTTATTGCTGGTTTTCGGAAAGCGTAGGTTGTTTAAGGGTTGTCTTTTAAAAAGAGATAACTTAAAGAAAAAACGGTTTCTTAAAAATCCAGCAATCAAGATTACATGCAGGATTTTTTAATTGTTTAATTACTAAATATACTTAATTATAAAAAAATAAATTTAGCAGTCAAGTGTTTAGACTGCTAATTTAAATAGAAAAAGCGGGGGTCTTGCGACTCCCGCCCACATGTTGCGATTGTGTATGTCTAAAGTAGGTCGATCAATCCTGTAAGGATTGCCTCCTTGCGCCTGGTACTCTCGAGCTCCTCTTCGAGGAAAACCTTCAATGATTTGAAGACTCCCTCCAGAGACGCTGGTATCACCGGTTCTGAACCTCCTCTTTCAGCTTCAGGAAAAACCTTATTAGAGTCCCTTATCTACTTTGCTTCGTTTGACAACACTTCCTTCTTCTCCGGTGATAGCTCTCTATAGGCCTCAAGAGCTTGATCCATTGTTAGTCCTTTTCTGTACTGCTCTTTCATAAAGATGGTGTATCCGCTAATTGGCACCTTTAACACCTCCTTTTTTTTATCCTTTGTGTCCATGTATTCTGCATACCGCTTGGTCTTAACCCTCGCTCTACAGAGAGCATTGTCAACCTGCTTTTCGGATATGCCCAGCTTTTTGGCTATTTCCCTGTAAGAAAATCCTTGAATAAATAGCTGAACTACCGCAAATTCAAAGGGTGACAACTTCTCTCGTAAGAAGACCTCCATCTCCTCTCTTTCTATATTGTTGATAAAAATCTCTTCTGGATCTTCCAAGTAGCTGGCCGGCAAATGGTTATTGCCTTCTTCCCCATCTGGGCTAACGTATTTATCTAAAGAGGAATAACCATCAAGAGCTTTGTGCTTCCGGCGATTTGCTAGTATTAGTGCTGTGACTATACTTCGAGAAACGCACAAAAAAGCAAAGCTCTTAAAAGAAGAATCGCGCCCCTCTTGATAACCGCGAATTGCCTTAAAAAGGCCAATCATCCCTTCCTGGAATAAATCGTCTTGATCTCCTCCGGGAAGAAAATACAAACTTGCTTTCGTGCTTGCTATGTATTTATAACGCTCTAACAAGACTCGCTGGGCTTCTTCGTTTCCTTGCTGAGCCAGCTTTACCAAGTCCTCATCGTTTTCAAGCTCCAGTTTGTGGTTATCGTTAAATGACAAGCAAATCACCTCCCCTCCTTTAACTCAACTTCCTCCTTTTTTTATATATTTTAAACCTCTTTTGGCACTATGTGCTAAATAGGTTAATTCTGATGTATACAATAAATTCCGATTTTATTCAAGAATAAACTCAATTGATAAAATAGAGAGCTCTCGGAAGTGTAATTCCGTTTACAGGAACACTTTCGGGGAAAACGGTCTTTTAAAGCCGACCCTCTTCCTCCCATTACTCTTCTCCTTCAACCAAGTTATAGAAAAACAATAAAAAAGCGGATCAATAAGATCCGCTTTTTCTGCTAAGATAATCAATTTTATCTTTCGCGCATTGGTCTTGCAACGTTAACAATGATTTTCCTTCCTTCGAGGTCTGTTTCGTTTAGCTGCTCAATAGCTTTTTCAGCTGCAGCGTCATCTTTCATTGTAACAAAGCCAAAACCCTTTGAACGTCCGGAAATCTTGTCCATGATAACAACGGCTTCTGTTACTTCACCGGCAGCTGAAAAAATTTCTTTCAGCTTTTCATCGTTGATTTCATATGCCAAGTTTCCAACGTAGAGCTTGTTTTTTGCTTCTTCCATACGTTTTCTCTAAATTTTATCCTGTTTAATAACAGGCATTTATCCTTTGAAACCCTGCCAAGCAGGAGCGGTAAAAAACCGCTGTTTCAAAGGACTAATCGACCCCGTTTGATCCCCTCGGAGTACAAAATTTAAAGATAACTTTAAATAAGAAACACGAGAGTTAACTCAAACCAAAGACAGTATAACATAAAAAACTTCCCTTTACAAGGCGGAAAAAATCAAATCTCGAAAATCTTTCAGGAATAAATAATCTTGTTTTTATATTTGAAAATAAAACAGGCGGGAAATCCTTAGACTTCCCGCGTTTTAATATTGTCTCTTGGCCCATAAGGGACTCAATCTCCTTCTAATTTACCGCTGAATGGTATATGTTCTGAAGTATCATGCTCTGTACTCTCACAAACTCCACACTCTTTGTGATCCAAAGTTATGTGGTATTGACTTCCACATTCCCTGCATTCGCTTGGAGACTTTTCTGCATGACTACCATGTGCAAAGGTACTATGGTTAAAGCTTCCACACTTTCTGCAATATTCCTTTTCTTTCCTGCTCTTTGAGCTTCCTATAAAGGAATCTCCTGAAGAACCCCCTGAAGAACCCCCTGAAGAACTTTTTCCTTCAGAGGAACTAAAGAATTCTTCAAAATCAACCAATCCAATTTCTTTAAGAAATACGTATATAATAGCTACAAGAACAAGAATAGCACTTGTTGCTAAGAAATACAGAAAGTATTTCCATTGGAAGTTGAAAATCATTGCAAAGAAGAAGTACAAATCGACAAGGCCGATGGCTGATATAATATATTCGCCGTATGCCGCTATAAATAATACTGCTATTAGCAACATAACAAGGCCCACCCAAGCCCAAGCATAGATATCATCAAGAATGCCAAGAACAGCAGTTATTATAATACCCCCTATCAAAAGGACGGACATTATAATTGCAAAATAAATCCAAAACTTTTTCATTTTCACCACCTTCTCTTTTCCCTTCTCCGAACAACCTTACAAAACATATAAAAATCCCTTAATTTTAAGGAACTAATTTAAAAATGCTTACTTTATTTTATAAAATGATTTTCCTGAAAAGTCAATAAGATGCTAAGATATATTTGAAAACAGAAATAAAAAAGCGGCCGTATTTCAGACCGCATGAACCACCTCCTTTATCTTTTCTTACTTGACCTAGGTTTCCTTCTTGTAAAAAGGAATTCTGGTAACCTCTCTACGTAAATCCACGACCATGATCTCGTCATCCTGGATGAATATACGTAAGACATTACCGTCCTCGAAGGCGACCTCGAAGGAAGGAAAATTTGGTATAATGCAGAGCTCTCTTATGTTGGCCTTCTGCCCTGAAAGATCGGGAGAAACTATGACAACGGTTCCGTCATCTTTTTCGAGCTCCGCAGTTACCACGCTTCTGCCCCCTGCAGAGATCTTTTTGTAAACCCAAACACTTAAAGGTCCTATGGAAAGCTTCATCTCTTTCACCTCCTTTCTCGATGCTCTACGTCATTATCTAATTCTTCGGCTTGGCATGAAACTATGTTTAGCCACTCGTCGAACAGATCGAAATTCTTCTTCCACATCTCATCTATATTTGTGAGTATCTTTTTCTTGCGACGGGCGGAAGAAGTTTCGTCTGCTTTTTTGGAAAGTTGTTCTATCTCTCGCAAGACACTCTTTCGCTCTTCTTCGTTCCAAAAAAGCCTCTCATCCAACGAATCTGCGAAATTCAATCTTATCCCCCCCTGTTCCTTAAGACCTTAATATTCTGGTTAACTCATCGGATAAGTTATAATACTTTTTCCAGGCCTCGTCTCGTCTTCTCCGGGCTTCTTTAGCCCTTTGGAAAATATTCCTTTCTGCGATGATCTTCTCAGCTTTGTTTACTGAATGACTAGATACAATTTCTCGCCATTCTTCCTTGGCTTCATCTATCTCAGTCTTTGCTTCCAGCACTTCATTAAGCGCTGAATCCACAGCTTTTCGCAATTGGTTAGCTCTATTTTTATCCACCTTCGCACCTCCTAAACTCTTTATGTTATATACTAGACTAACCCTTTTATTATACAATAAATTCTTTATTTTTCAAGTTTAATATAAAAGCGGAGTGTAAAGCCCCGCTTTTACGAATTTATTTATTAAACAATTAAGCCGCTTTTTCTTCTTCAGCGTCAAAAGATCCTTCCTCAATTTTTGATCTTAACTGTCCCTCTTTAATTTCTATCTCTTCCTTTGTCGTCAAATCGGTTTCTGCATTTACTTGTGGAGTAGTTTTGGATTCTAATTCTAAAATTTCATCGCACATCTTTATAATTTCTTCATTTTTTATCAAGACCGGCATCATCTCTTTTTGCTTTTGATCTGAAAAGCCAAGTTTACGTATTTGTTCTCCTATAATATTCATACGTTTTCTATTAATCATTGGCTGCTCAGCTTTTTCTAATACTTCGCTTGTTTTCTTTAACTGGTCTTCTAAATTCTTTTCATTATTTTCTTGTCCATTTGGTGGTTGGTCTAAATTTGAAAATGGTCCTTCCATGGTTCTTATAAGTTTTTAAAAAGACCTTTGTTTCGGGGCACTGGGAATCGAACCCAGGTCACAAGACCCCCAGCCCTGCATAATAACCATTATACTATGCCCCGGCTTCTGATTGAAACTATTTCGTTTTTGAAAGGGTCTTGATACACTTTGTGCAAGCTTTGACGCGCTTGCCAGATGGCAAACGCACCCATTGTAAATTTGGATACTTCCTTTGTTTGCTTGTGGGATTATATTTACCTCTTAATTTCTTTCGAACGGTTTTTACAGTATATGTTTTCCCGCAAATTTCACATTTCCTCATGTTTTTTATAAAATTACCTTTTCCTTTTAACATATTTCTTGTTTTTTTTCAATGATTGCTCAAAATCAAGCAAAAAGCTTATTCTTGAAAATTTCCAATATTTAACATAAAATAGATGATTGGATTAATTTCTGGGATGTTTCCAGGGATTTCTCTTTTATTTGCTTAAAATGGGAAAAAATACTAAAAACGGGAAGGAAAACGTTCTGAAAATAGCGATGTTCAGCATACACTCCGACCCCCTCGCACATCTTGGTTCTCAAGAAACTGGAGGACAAAACATCTACGTAAGATCTTTAGCCGAAGAACTCGGCAAATTAGGACATAAAGTAGATGTCTTTACTCGTTGGGACTCCACAAATAAAAAACATATTTCTCAAATCAACAAAAACGCAAGAGTGGTTAGGTTAAGAGGCGGTAAGAAAAGTTATGTCCAAAAAACCGAACTTTTTAATATATTGCCAGAAGTTTATTTAAATTTCTTGAAATTCATTGAAGTTAAAGATAACTACGATGTTTTCCATGGGCATTACTGGGATGGAGCATGGATGGCGTTAAAAGCAAAATGCCAATTTTCAAAACCGCTTATTGAAAACTTTCATTCTTTAGGAAAAATCAGGCAAGCCACAAAAAAGAAATATTTAACGAACAAAAACGAAACTGATTATTTTCAGAAAAGATTTGACGTAGAAAAAGAAACGGTAGAGAGAGCTGACGCAGTCGTAAGTCTTGCAAAAAGCGAAAAAGAATCGCTGGTTAAAATCTATGATTCCATTCCAGGAAAAGTAAAAGTTATCCCTGGGGGCGTAAATCTTCAGAAATTTAAGCCACTTTCAAAAGAAAAAGCGAGAGAGAGCTTACGAATAGACCAAAAAAACTTTGTACTTTTGTACGTTGGCCGACTTGAGTGGCGTAAAGGAATTGGATCTTTAATAACCGCAACCAAACTTCTAAAAAAGAAAATTCCAAATATTAAAATTGTTATTGTTGGAGGGAAAATACATGGCAAAGAAAAAAATGTTTTAGATTTTAAAGAATATGAAAGATTACTCGAGAAAGCAAAAAAAGAAAAAGTTGAAAATCTCATTAAATTTACCGGTATGATAAATCACAGAAGATTAAGAAATTTTTATTCTGCCGCAGATGCTTTGATTGTCCCCTCTTACTATGAACCGTTCGGTCTTGTAGCACTCGAAGGAATGGCAACAAAAATACCTGTTATTGTATCTGCCGTTGGCGGATTAAAAGAAATAATTTCTCATAAAAAAACAGGCCTTTTATTTAAAGCACGTAGTCCCGTTGACATAAAAAACAAAGTCCAAATGCTATATTCTTCAAAAAGACTCCAAGAAAAACTCATTAAAAATGGCTATAAATACGTATCAAAAAATCACTCTTGGCCTTTTATCGCAAAAAAAATTAGCGACGAATATAAAAAGTATATATAAAATTCAATGAAAATAGTTCAAATTTCTGCCTTTGAAGAACCCGTTCCTGCAAAAAAATATGGAGGCGTTGAACGTGTTGTCTATAGCATAACAGAAGAACTTATAAATAGAGGGCACGAAGTTTATCTTTTTGCGTCGGGAGATTCTAAAACAAGCGCTAAACTAGTACCGGTATTACCGAAAGCCATGAGAAAATATCCTTTAAGCAGAGATTCAAGATTTAGAGAAACAATGAAATGGGTTGGCATAAACAAAGCAATAAAAAAAATAAAAGAATTAAAACCCGACATTATTCATAGCCATCTTAATTGGAGGTTCATTTGTGTAGCAGAACTACTTAACACACCAACCGTAAGCACTCTACATGGACCAATTAACGACAAACCTAGAAAACCTGCATATAAAGAATTAAAGCACTTAAATTATGTCTCAATAAGCAATGCTCAAAGAAAATTTTTACCAGAATTAAACTTTGTGGCCACGGTTTATAATGGCATTGAAGTTAAAAAATTTGATTTCTCAAAAAAGGGCGGGAATTATTTAGCTTTTCTCGGCAGAATGTCAGAAGAAAAGGGAGCGATTGAAGCGATAAAAATCGCGAAAGGAGCAAATCTTCCCATGAAGATGGCATCAAAAATAGATGTTGTTGATGAACCATACTTTAAAAAAGGAGTAAAACCATTGATTGACGGAAGAAAAATAAAGTTCATTGGAGAAATCGCCCATACAGAAAAAGTTAAACTTTTAAAAAATGCAAAAGCTTTAATCCTACCTATAAACTGGGAAGAGCCTTTTGGTCTTGTAATGCCAGAGGCTATGGCTTGTGGAACGCCAGTAATCGTTTTTGACCGTGGCTCTGCAAGAGAAGTTGTAAAAAATGGAAAGACTGGTTTTGTAGTAAAAAACGTAAAAGAAGCAGTGAAAGCAGTAAAAAAAATTGATACAATAAAAAGAGAAAATTGTAGAAAGTGGGTTGAGGAAAAATTTACTGTTGAGAAAATGGTAGATGGATATGAAAAAATCTACAGAAAAATAATAAAACCTAAAAAATAATTTTAAAAAATTATGGTAAAAAAAAGGAAACTCAAAATAGCAATGTTTTGCAGCAACGAATATTCAACTCCCCCACCAGGAGAATCTATTTATGCTCCTCTCTGGTTAACGTCGTGGATCGCAGAAGGAATGGTAAAAAGGGGTCATAAAGTTTATCTTTTTGGATCTTCTGATTCTAAAACAAAAGCAAAACTTATTTCGGAAGAAAAAAAATCTCTATATAAAAATACGAAAAAGTTTTCAAAAAGCAATGTAACTCATAGTAGCATGGTGGGAATGTATGAAAATATTTTAGTTGGAAAAATGTATCAAATGGCCCAAAAAGGAATGTTTGACTTAATTCATGTCCACCCTTATCGCCGAGCTTTCCACCTTGCTCCCCTTATTAAAATACCAACTGTTATCACTATACACGATCCCTTAGACGATCCTTTTAGAAAATTTATATTCCAATATTATAAAAAATACCCTCAACTATTTTTTGTCTCTATTTCAAAAGCACAAAGAAAAGCTGCTCCGAACCTTAGATATGCTGGAACAGTTTATAACGGCATAGAAATGACAAAATATAAATTCAATAAAAAGGACGGGGATTTTTTTCTCACAGCAGGAAGATTAACTAAAGAAAAGGGAATTCATGTCGCTTGTAAAATAGCAAAAATAACAAAAGTACCCCTAAAGATTGCTGGACAAATAACTGACGAGGAATATTTTAAAAAAGAAATAAAGCCGAATCTAAAATACAAAAATATTCAATATATCGGAGTTGTCCCTTATAAAAAAATGCCGCAACTTTACAAGAAAGCAAAATGTTTTCTATTTCCTATTCAGTGGGAAGAGCCTTTCGGGCTTGTAATGACAGAAGCGATGGCATGTGGAACACCAGTTATAGCATTCGGACATGGTTCTGTGCCAGAAATTATCAAGGATAAAAAAACAGGATTTATAGTAAATAATTTAAAACAAGCAGTAGATGCTGTGGAAAAAATTGGTCAAATTAAAAGAAGTGATTGCAGAAAGTGGGTTGAAAACAAATTTGGCGTAGAAAAGATGATAGATGAATATGAAAAAATATATTATAGAGTGGCTAAAAAATAAAAATGAATAATGTTGAAAAAATTCCTCAAATACCCGGAGAAGAAGAAAAAATAACGCCCGAACAGAAAAAGCAATTGAGATATTCAAAAAAAATAATTAAGGAAATTTTAAATACTAAAGGGATATGGACAGAATAAATACTACGCAGAAAAAAAATAGCGTAAAAATTGAAAAAAATCTCTGGATAGCAAATGGCTATTATGTTGATTTTGACGAACTAGATCAGTTTAGAATTATCGGCCCAAATAATCATTTATATTGTGGTTTAGTCGATATACCCCTCCATAAAATAAAAATAAAAAAAGTAGAAAATATAAATCAACACCTTGAAATTCAAGGAAGTTTTCTCGCAGGCAAAATCAATCTTTACTATCCCATAATGGATGATATTAGAACATTAAGAAAACTAGTAGAAAAGACAGGAAATTTTCTACAACTAAGATATAAATTTTTTAGCAAGGCTTACCCAAGAATCATAAAAAAAACCTCTAGTAAAAAACTAACAAAGATAATCTTCAAAAGAACTTACGGAGAATATTGTTATCAAGTAGATTTTTTATTCCCAAAAAAAATCAAAATAAAAAAAATAACCTCTCCCCTTTTGGGGTTTGAGCTAAAAACGGAAGGGAAAGAAATACCTTTTGTTATCCAGGCAAAAACAAATGAAATAAACTACAAAATTTTTAGGAAGTTTTTTCTCTACTCTGCTAAAGATTTCAATTATGAATTCTTTGGAAAACATAAAAAAACTGTTAAAGGAATAATGGAAAGAACAGAAATCGAAATAAAACACTTAATAACATGGGGGAAAACGTCTGGAGACCGGTTTGGAACTATTTTCCCAAGAGATTGGATGGAAAGCGCAGTACTTGGAACTCACGACCTAAGGCCTGAGGTTATAAACTATATGTATGAAAAATCAATCTCTCACGTGAATAAAAAAGGCGAAGGTTGGCACGAAGAACTAATTGGCGAATATAAATATGAGCATGAAATCGCCGGAAAAGATATTTATGACAGAAGGATGATAGATATCGAACCAAATTATATAATCGGATTAAATTACTTACCAGAAACATTCCTTGCTAAAGAAAATAACAATAAAAAAATAAGAAAAGTTGCGAAATATATCCTAGATGAGGCAAAAAATAAGGACCTTATAACTTTTAAAAAAATACCAGAAAAATTAAGAAAAAACGAAGAAGAATATTATCCTTTCGGTAATTGGAGAGATTCTCATTGGGCCTTCAAGAAAATTGACCCTATTATTGCTCCTTTTGATGTAAATTGTGTTTTCTATCCTGCAGCACTTTTAACGATTAAAAAATTCCAATCAAAATTGGGATTACAAAAAAGGGCAAAAGAAATAGATAGGCTGATTAAAAAATGGACGGACAAAAAAATTGATTATAAATTTATAAATAAAAATAAAAGAGATAGAATAGGTTATGCGCTTTGTTTATATGGCACAAAAAAGAAAAAAGGAGGTGTTAGTTTTGATAAAATGAAAATTAATAATCTGGATGAAGCTTATCTTTATACTTATCTTGACGGTACACAAAAAGAAATAAGAAGTTTCTGCGAAAGATTGCTTTCAAAAGAATATTTTTACACACCTTCTGGACCTATGGTTATTGCAAAAAATAACAAATATGGATATACAACTCAAGAATACCACGGGCTTGTAATATGGACAAAGCAAACCGCTTTCTGTGTTTTAGGACTAAGTCGTCATCTTAAAAAAGCTCTTACTGAAAACTGGCCAAAAGATTTACAAAAATTGATCAAAAAAACTCTCCTAAATATTTGTGAAGACACAATAAAAACATTTGCGGAACTAAAAGCAGTCCCCGAGGTTCATTTTGACGAAAGGGGAACACCGAAATTTTTTAACGAACAACCAGAAGCCTACTACAGAATGAGTAAAGTTCAGCTCTGGTCTGCTGTTGGAGCAAGAAGAATTATAAGAAAATACTACGAATTAAAAACAGACCCTACCTACAAAAATATTTAATTTAGATAAATTTCCTTAAATGCTCAGCTGCTCTTTCCGGCTCAATCGTACAAATCTCAATTCCGGTTCCCAACTCAAAACCAGCTGGGATATCTGTTTTTGGTAAAATTTCAAAGTGCCAATGATAGTGACTATAATCCTTTCCATCACAAGGAGCTGTATGTAAAAAGAAATTATAAGAAGGATCTTGGAGCCCTTTAAATAAAGATTTTAAAGCAATATTTAAAGCTTCTGCGAAATTTGTCTTTTCTTCTTCTTCAAACCTTTCAAAGTAAGCTTCGTGTTTTTTAGGATAGATTCTCATCTCAAATGCTATGGTGGAAGCGTAAGGGCAGAGAACAACAAAATCTTTGTTTTCAAAAATAATTCTTTGTTTATCTTTAATGTCCCATCTCATCATTGTACAGTGGGGACACTGGCCGTACTTTTCCCAATATCTTTTTGAACCCTTAAGAGATCTTTTGATATCGGGGTCAATTATTGGAATTGCGATGAGCTGGGAATGAGGATGAGATATGGAAGCGCCCGCCTCTTTACCATGATTATGAAAAATAGAAATATAGCTAACAAATTTCTTGTCCATTAAGTCAACATATCTTTTATGATAACAATCAATCACTTCTCTTGTCTCTTTAATAGAAAATTCTGCCATCTGCTTTTTGTGGTCTTTTGTAATAATAACTTCGTGGTACCCCACCCCATTCATTCTTTTGTAGGGTCCAACTTCTCTCTCGTCTAATTTACTTTCTTCAGAAAAAGCAGGATATAAATTAGGAATTACAGTAATATTTTGTGATTCATAAACTGGTGATAATTGACTTTTTAAATTACAAAATGGACATTCGCCTTTCTCCCAATTTTCTTTACGTCTTTCTTTTTGAAAACTCTCTGGTCTTTTTGCTCTGCCGGTTGCAATAACTATCCAATCCTCAGAAACAATATCAAATCTCAATTCAGAGGATTCTTTTTTTGTTTTTTTCATAATTTTTCTACTTTAAAAGGGTAACCCTAAGATTACCCTTTTAAATTATAGCTTTTTTTCTTTTCTTAGCCAAACTTTAATAACCCTCTGGCATTTGCGGCATTTGAGGAACACCTGAACTCTCTTTTTTCTCAGGCTTATCAGTAATTGCACTTTCTGTTGTCAAAATCATTCCAGCAGCAGAGGCTGCGTTTTGTAAAGCACTCCTTACAACTTTTTTTGGATCAATAATGCCAGCTTCCATTAAATCTTCAAAATCATTGTTTTTGGCATTGTATCCAAAATTTTGTGATTTTTCTTTGACTCTCTGCAAAACAACTCCATCGTCCTGACCTGCGTTCTTTGCAATTTTCCTTAAAGGAGATTCTAAAACTTTCTTTAAGATTGAAAGTCCTATCTTCTGATCCCCTTTTAATTTTAGAGCATCAAGCGCAGAAATACATCTTACAAGGGTCACTCCCCCACCGGGAACAATGCCCTCTTCGATAGCTGCTCTTGTAGCAGCAACTGCGTCTTCAATTTTCTGTTGTTTTTGCTTTTGTTCAACTTCTGTAGCAGCGCCTACCTTAATGACAGCGACTCCACCTTTTAATTTCGCCAATCTTTCTTGTATCTTCTCTTTATCAAAATCAGATTCTGTAACTTCAAGCTCTTTTTGTATTTGCTCTATTCTTGCCTCTATGTCTTTTTCTTTACCTTTGCCAGCAACAATTGTAGTTTGCTCTTTCTGTGAAACTACTCTTCTTGCCTGACCAAGCTGGTTCATCTCAACATTTTCTAATTTCAAACCCATGTCTTCTGAAATTACCTGCCCACCAGTTAAAATTGCAATATCCTGGAGCATTTCTTTTCTCCTGTCTCCAAAACCAGGGGCCTTTATCGCAAGAGTATTAAATACTCCCCTTAATTTATTTAAAATTAAAGTTGCCAAAGCCTCGCCATCAATGTCTTCTGCCACAATTACAAGGTCCTTTTTACCGGCTTGGGTCATTTTCTCAAGCAAAGGCACAATTTCGTTTATCGCAGATATTTTTTTGTCAGTAATTAAAATGTAAGGGTCTTCATAAACTGCTTCCATTCTATCTGGGTTTGTAATCATATACGGAGAGATGTAGCCATTTTCAAACTGCATTCCTTCAACAATTTCGCTATCCAAACCAAAGGTTTTTGATTCTTCAACCGTTACAACTCCGTCTTTCCCAACCTTGTTAAAAACCTCTGCAATCATTTTGCCCATTTTCTCATCCTCTGCTGAAATTGTAGCAACCTGTGCCATCTCTTCTTTTGTTGAAATCTTCTTTGAAACATCACCAAGCTTCTCAACTATTGCATCAATCCCCATATCGATTCCTCTTTTAAGTTCGAGAGGATTAGTTCCAGCTGTGACATTTTTGAAACCTTCTGAAATTAAATTTTGTGCAAGTAAAGTGGCTGTGGTTGTTCCATCTCCTGCAACATCATTAGTTTTTGATGCAACCTCTTTTACGATTTCAGCACCCATATTTTCAAACTTATCTTCAAGCTCTATTTCTTTTGCGATTGTAACTCCATCGTTTGTAACTTCGGGTGAGCCAAAACCTTTATCTAAAACAACATTTCTGCCCTTAGGTCCTAAAGTTACAGTAACAGCGTTTGCCAACTTATTTACTCCTTTTAAAAGCTTTGTTTTTGCTTTTTCTGAATATAAAATTTGTTTTGCCATGAAATTTAAATTTAATTAATAATTGCTAAAATATCTTCTTGTTTTGCGATTAGATATTCTTTTTCATCGACTTTAATTTCATCTGGACCGTATTTTCGAAAAAGGACTTTATCGCCCTCTTTTACTTCCATTTTTGCTCTCTCCCCTGACTTTAATTGTTTGCCGGGTCCTGTGGCAACAACTTTTCCTTCCTGCGGTTGTTCTTTCTCGGCTGTCTCTGGAAGAATAATACCTGACTTTGTTTTTTCTTCCTCTTTTAAAGGTTCAATTAAAATATAATCCGAAAGTGGTTTTATATTCATAATTATTTTTATTCATTAAATTAGCACTCTCGACCTTTGACTGCTAATCTAGTATTTTAAGGAAATAAAAATTGTTGTCAAGGGTTTTTATGAACAAAAACAGCCCCGCGACGCGGGGCTGTTTTAAATTAGCTAAAATAGCTATTAACTTTTAGAGTCCTTTCTTCCTTCTTGCAATATCCATTGCGTTCTGGAGTTTTGAACCCAAAAGTTTTTCTTTGAGTTTCTTTCTTGCAACTGCTCCATAACCCAATGCGGAAGAAACAAATGTTAGAGCTACTGCCGAAGAAGCACCTGTGATTGGAATTTTTGGAAGTTCCTTCTCAACATACGCTCCAAGGACCTCACCTTCAGGTGTTGGAGTTGGAGTTGGAGTTGGAGTAGAAGTAGGTGTCGGAGTAGGAGTTGGCGTTGGTGTTGGTGTTGGAGTAGGAGTTGGTGTTGGAGTTGGTCCCGAAGGAACAATAATTTTAACACAAACTTTGTTACTAAAACGAACTCCTAACCTATCTGCTCTTAAAGCCGCGTCATTACAGATATAAGTATCTTTTGGTGTATTACTTTCTACTTTTGCTCTAAAAGTTGCAATACCATGCGCTCTTGGAGCTCTTCCTGGAGCATACCAAGCAAGCATTCTTGAAACTTTATATCCTGCAATATCTACTCCACTTGGGTACCAAAGAAAATATTGCGATGGTTCAAGCCCCCATGGGTTAGATAAATATTCTCTGTAGCTTTTTTTGCCATCAGCAGTATTTGCTAGCAAAGCATCATAAAGCCAGACATTATTTAAGGATTCGTCACCAACGTCATAAGTAAGCCTATACTCAACTGTATCTCCCCTTCTTCCTTCAACAGTGCCTGTTGACCAACCGCTATTTCTTGTAACGTTTCTTATTTCTTTATGTAAAGTAGCAGAAGGTGAACCCCAAACCTTGATTGGATTTCCACAAGACTTAACTACCGCCCAAGAAAACCTACCATTTACAATATGAATAAAAGCAGATAGTCTTGAGGAATTAAAACTCACAGAGGGATGTCTCCAATAGATTGGCAATCCAAAAACATCTGGTGTAGATCCTGAAAGATTACTTCTTCCTGCAGAAATAACATTTCCGGAAGCAACAACTGTGCCATTCGCCAAAACGACTCTCCCATCTTTATAAACCCAACCATCAACAGTTTGACGATTTGCGCCATCAATGTTTCCGTTGAATTCATTTGGATAAATTCCAAGAGTCTTGAAAATAACACCAATATCACCATGTCTACCATCGCTTCCTGAGTTAATTTTTGCAGCTAAATCAGAAAGAGAGTATGTTCCACCATATATTACATCGTTGGAACTGGCAGCAAGAGCTGTTTTTGGTGCAAGACCAATTGGCAAAAAAGCAAGCTGAAATACGCATGCTCCCAAAAACAATATTTTTGCTTTCTGAATTAAAAAATTCTTAATATTTTTCATTTTTTTGGTTTTTTTTATTTTGACCTTTTTTGAATACTTTATTAAATATTCTTTTACATTTACTATTATACGAAATAAAGATAACTTTGTCAACAACATTACCTATTTCTGAATTTTCAACTTTAAAGTGAAAAATTCAGAGATAGGGAGGCTAGGTAATACTACCATAGCCTCGCCTTGTATGTTTACTTTCGGCCCTCTGTGAGAGCCTTTGCTTCCTCGAGGGAAGTACATACCTCACATGAAGCCGAAAGATAAATTTTGCGTCCTTTTGTTGCTTGTTTTTTATTATCCAATTTTCACCTCCTTTCGTTCACCTATTTGAAGTTACTAATATTATTAACAAATTCAAATAGGTGGGAGAGGACGAAAGAATTCGTCCTCTCCGTGGCCATCCATGTAGGTCCGAAGACCCAGGGGAAATAGCCTCAATGTTTCGAATGAGAGAAAAAGTGGTTGCGACCTCCTCAGACCTTTGCCACCCGGAAAGCTTTTGTGAGCTAACCTTTTGTAAGCATTTGGTCCGAAGAGATCGCAATCTAACCTTTCCCCTCACTTTTTATCTTAATGTGCTATCTTTATCCTTTCCATCTATATTATAACATATCATATATATTTTTGTCAATGGTTTAAAGGTTAAATTAAGACTTCTCATAAGAGAAGTCTTAACATTATTTATATTTAATTATTATTTCTTATCTTTAAAATACCATTCCAAAACCTCTCTCGCGATAGGTTCTGCAACATCAGAGCCTCCGCCGCCGTATTCAACAAAAATTAAAAGGAAAATTTCAGGTTTTTCATATGGAGCAAAAGACACAAACCAAGCATGCGTTAAGTCTCCCCTATCTGATTCTGCAGTACCCGTTTTGCCAGCCGAAGATACTGGTAGAGAATTTAACTGACGGCAAGAACCGGAAGAAGAGGTAACACAAGACTTCATTGCATCTTTCACTATTTTGATATTTTCTTTACTTATAAAGTCTTTTTGTAAAATTTTTGGCTTTATGTCTTTTAAAACTTTTCCTTTGGAAGTTTCAATTTTATCTGCAACTTGGGGTTGATAAATTTTACCACCATTTGCAATTGCAGATAGTGCAACTGCCATATGAAGCGGAGGGGAGGAAAAAAATCCCTGGCCAATTGAAGCGTCATAAACATCAGAAATTGACCAATTCCTGCGCATTTGTTTTTTCATTTTTTTTTCAAACCAATCTTTAGAAGGCACAAACCCAGCAATTTCACCCGGTAAATCAATCCCCAATTCGTCTTCTATATAAAATAAATCTAAATATTTTTTAATCTTTGACATTCCAAGCCCCTTAATATCTTGATAACCTCCTCCAACTGTGAAGAAAAAAACATTACAAGATTCTGCAATGGCTTTTTCTAAATCCGTCAAACCATGAGTTTTGTTGTCTTTTTTTATTGTGGGTTTTTCTGGATACCAAGGGTTTGGAATTATAACTTCGCCAGTACAGTTAATTGTTGTCTGAGAAGATACAACTTCTTCCTCTAAGGCGGCGGAAGCAATTAATGGTTTTATAATTGAGCCCGAAGGAAATCTTCCGCTTATGGCTTTATTTATATTATAAATACTCCCCCTCTTTTGAAGATTGCGAAGATAACTTGCGGATAATGATTTTTTTGAAAATACATTATTGTCATTTGAAGGTATTGAAACAAGCGCGAGAACCGCTCCATTTTGAGGATTTAGGGCAATACCTACAGCATCATTGCCAGAAGATTTTCTCTTTAATTCTCTGTAAATTTTTTTCTGAAGTCCAGCATCTATGTTTAAAACAAGACTATCCCCTATCTCTGGCTCTTTTTTGACCTTGTCTGAGACAATTTTCCCTTTGGCGTTCACCACTTTTTCTCTAACGCCTTTTTTGCCCCGTAGATATTTTTCATACTCTTTTTCAACTCCATCTTTCCCAACCCAATCACCTGGTTCATAATAATCAGTATCTCCTTTTAGATCTTCTTCTGTTGCTTCTCTCTCATAACCAAGAATAAAAGAGAAATAAAAACTATCTATATAATTTCTATAATATTTTTTTTCTTTCTTTTTTTCTGTACTTTTTGCCTCTTCATCTTTAGCATTCTTAACAAGCACTTTTTTGTCTTTAGAATATATAATGCCCCTTGGTGCTTCTGTGTAAACTTTCCTTAAATAATTTTCCACTGCCGCCTCGCTCATCTCTTCTCCTTTTGCAGATACAAAATAAACGGTCCTAAAAAGTAATAATAAAAATAGCAATATAAAAACAGAAAAAACAACAAAAAAAACGCCATTTTGTATCGGCAACTCTAGTTTACCTTTTTCTTTATTTTTTCTTTCTTTGGTATCGAGTAATATCTCTTCTGGCTCTAGGATTTCTTTAAATTGTGTTTTTACTTTGTAGTCCTTCATATAAGATACAACTTATAGTTTATAAAAAAAATCGCCTTTTTGAAAGGCGTTTTCTTCTTTGAGCTCATTATCTTGGCGACGACCTACTTTCTCGCAAAAGCAATATCATCGGCCTTGGACGACTTAACTTCTCTGTTCGGGATGGAAAGAGGTATTGCCCGCCCAGTATTATCACCAAGATAATGAGCTCAAAATTTACCTTGTTAAATGGAGCTGAAGCATTTTCTCGCTTCGCTCGAAATGGAGCTGAAGCATTTTCTCGCTTCGCTCGAAATAAGAACTTCTTTGGTGCGAGGTTTAATGGTTTATTAGTACTGCTCGGCTTAATTTCTTACGAAACTTACACCTACAGCCTATCAAGCCCGTCGTCTTCGGGCAACCTAAGAGTCCTAATCTTGAAGTGGGCTTCGAACTTAGATGCTTTCAGCTCTTATCCCTTCCCAACATAGCTACCCAGCAATGCTCTTGGCAGAACAACTGGTACACCAGAGGTTGGTTCATTCCGGTCCTCTCGTACTAGGAATGACTCTCCTCAAGACTCTACGCCTACGGCAGATAGAGACCGACCTGTCTCACGACGGTCTGAACCCAGCTCGCGTAACGCTTTAATTGGCGAACAGCCAAACCCTTGGGACCTTCTCCAGCCCCAGGATGCGCTGAGCCGACATCGAGGTGCCGAACAGGGCCGTCAATATGGACTTTCAGGCCCTACCAGCCTGTTATCCCCGGGGTAGCTTTTATCTGATAATCTTCCTCTTTTCTATAAAAAGAGGTCGGTTCATTAAGTTCCAGTTTCCTGACTGCGCGGCTTTTCCGCCTTGCAGTAAAGCCGGCTTTTGCCTTTATACAATCACTCCGATTTCCATCCGGAGCTAGCCGACCTTAATAAACGCCTCCGTTACTTTTTAGGAGGTAAGCGCCCCACTTAAACTACCCAGCACTCACTGTCCTACAACAAAGTTGAAGTTAGAATTATATCCTCGAAAGATGGGTATTTCACTGACGGCTCCGTTCTGGCCGAAACCAGAACATCAAAGCCTCCCCACTATACTACGCATCCAAGAATAAAAGCCAATGAGAACCTATAGTAAAGCTCCCGGGGTCTTCTCGTCTTGCCGCAGGTAATCGGCATCTTCACCGATACTGCATTTTCACCGGGCTCCTCATTGAGACAGCTCTCTGGTCGTTATGCCATTCATGCGGGTCGGAACTTACCCGACAAGGGATTACGCTACCTTAGGACGGTCAGAGTTACCGCCGACGTTCACTAGGGCTTCACTTAGTTAGCTGTCTAACAAAGTTAAAAAACCGCCAAGCTTAACCTTCTAGCACTGGTCAGGCATCAGCCCCTATACTTCCTGTTACCAGTTATGCAGGGACTTGTGTTTTTGATAAACAGTCGCCAGAGAAACTTTCGCTGCGGCCTCCGCAAGCGGAGGCAGATCTTATTGCAAACTTACGATCGCTTTTTTGCCGAGTTCCTTAATGAGGATTCACCCGTTCGCCTTGGTGTTCTTACACCTGTCCACCTGTGTCGGTTTGTGGTACGGATCCTTTATTAATTAACCCTACGAGACTTTTCTCGGGAACGAGCTCACTCGAATTCCCCGATATAAAATCGGGATTTTCTCAAGCCTTGAAGTTGCTTTACGGATTTACCAATAAAACCTTCTTAGCTAAAGAACGGAAATCCAATAATCCGCTCGAGCTACTTCGATCCGTTATCCCTTCGGAATTAATAAAGAAGGGTCGGAATATTG
This sequence comes from Candidatus Paceibacterota bacterium, assembly GCA_028716825.1. NCBI lineage: Bacteria > Bacillati > Minisyncoccota > Minisyncoccota bacterium. Next base: position 38,432 of record JAQUPA010000001.1, on the reverse strand, counting down.
ACCGACTTCCCATCCCCCAAGACCTTTCGGTCAGAAGGTTAGGACCGCCTAACCCTTGGCTGACATACATTGCCAAGGAAACCTTGGACTTTCGGCGTCCCGGAATCTTACCGGGATTGCGGTTACTCATACCAACATTCTCTCTCCCCTCCGCTCCACCCTGACTCGCGTCATGAGCTTCACTGCAAAGGAGATGCTCCCCTACCACTCATAAAACGTAAACGTTTTATGAATCCGCATCTTCGGTATCTTGTTTTAGTCCCGCTAAATTTTCGGCGCCTCTCCGCTAGAACAGTGAGTTGTTACACACTCTTTAAAGGATTGCTACCTCTGAGCAAACCTCCTGCCTGTCTGAGTAGAGAAACTTCCTTTTTAACACTTAACAAGAATTTAGGGACCTTAGATTGCGGTCTGGGCTGTTTCCCTTTTGACCATGGAGCTTAGCCCCCACAGTCTAACTTTCTTTTCAACTAAACGGTATTTGGAGTTTGGTTGGATAAGCCAGTCCGAAGACCGAGCAGATCCATCCAGTGCTCTACCCCCGATTAGTTTACGAAAAGAAGCCAACCCTAAAGCTGTTTCGGGGAGAACCAGCTATTCCCAGGCTCGATTAGCTTTTCACTCCTTACCACAGGTCATCCAATGGAATTGCACGACCAACTGGTTCGGGCCTCCCCACTGACTTTCGTCAGGGTTCACCCTGCCCATGGCAAGCTCGCCTGGCTTCGGGTCCTATGTTTACGATATTTTTTCGCCTATTTAAGACTTGGTTTCCCTTTGCCTACACTCCATAGAGCTTAAGCTACCGCAAAAATAGACTCGTTGGTTCGTTCTACAAAAAGCACGACGTCACCCCGCGAACGGGGCTCCGTCTCTTTGTAAGCTTGTGGTTTCAGGTTCTTTTTCACCGCCCTCATCGGGCTACTTTTCACCTTCCCCTCACGGTACTGGTTCGCTATCGGTATTGAGAAGTATTTAGCCTTTCCCGATAGTTCGGGATGGTTCCTCCGAGGCTATCATTTCTCGGAGTACTCAAGAAAAGCATCAAGAAGTGTAAACCATTTTTGCCTACAGGACTATCACCTTCTACGGCAATCCTTTCCAGGAACTTTCGGCTAATAGTTTACTTTGTAAACTTCCTCAGAAATTTTTCTCTCAAAAGAGAGAAAAATTCCCGACGATACTTCCTTACAACACCGAGCATATAACAAGTTATGCACTCGGTTTGGGCTAATCCCTTTTCGCTCGCCGCTACTAAGGGAATGCTCTCCAAAAACTTCGAAAATTTTTGGAGCTTTTTTTCTTTTCCTCTGGGTACTGAGATGTTTCACTTCCCCAGGTTTGCTCTCTGACTTACGTCAGAGTGGTTCGGTTTATCACCGAATCGGGTTTCCCCATTTGGAAATCCCCGGATCAAAGGTTGCTAACCACCTCACCGAGGCTTTTCGCAGGCACGCCACGTCCTTCATCGCCTTCTCAATCCAAGGCATCCACCACAAGCACTTAAGTAACCTCGCACCAAAGAAATTCTTATCTTACCCTATTGAATAGCGACTTTGTCGCTCCCGCTTTGCGGGATTTAATAGGGTAAATTCAATTTTTAAAGTTCTTTCCTGTCAATCTTCTCAATTAAAAAACGCCGCAGAAGCGGCGCCTTCAACCAAAAAACTTGGTCTTCTAGCCGCTTCTTTTAAAAACTAACTTTATTCTCATATTCTTTTGCATTTTTTCTACTTTTCTATTTTATTATTTTTAAAACTAATTGTCAAGCCTTCTTTTTTTATTTCCCCTTATATCTTTTCTGAGCCTCTTCAATCATCTTTTCGGCCCCTTCTTTTGACTTAAAATCTTTCAATTTAACCCATTTTTCTGGTTCTAAATTTTTATAATTTTCAAAGAATTCTTTAATTTCTTTCTTTGTATGCTCTGGGACATCTTCGATCTTCCTTGTTGTGATTCTTGGGTCGATTTTCTCTTTTGGCACTGCAATAATTTTTGTATCAATACCTGCCTCATCCTCCATTTCTAAATAACCTATAACTTCTGACTCGACAATACACCCTGGAAAAGTAGGAAAACTAGAAATCAAAACAACATCTAAAGGATCCCCATCTTCCCCTAAAGTTTCTTTAATTGAACCATATTCAAATGGAAAATACATCGCAGAATAAAGAGTTCTATCTAACTTTATTGCTCCAAGCTCTTCATCATATTCATATTTTTGCCTTGAACCTTTTGGAATTTCTACGAGAACTTTTATTTCCATGTTTTTCGCATTCAAATGCGTAGTTATTTTTTATTTTCTTTAGTTTTTTCTTCTTTTTTGGCCTTTTTATTTTTTGCTGAATTTTTGGTTGTTTTTTTATCTTCTTTTTCTACATTTTTCTTTGCCTTTTTCTCTTCTTCGTCTCTTTTTTCTTCTTTTTCTTCTTTTTCTTCTTCCTCGCCCTTTTCAATAGTTTTCACATCTATCTTCCAACCAGTAAGATCGCTTGCAAGCCTCACGTTTTGACCGTCTCTGCCAATAGCCAAAGATATTTGATCCTCTGGAACTCTTACCTCTGCCTTATTTCCTTTTACTTTTACGCTAATAATTTTTGCTGGAGATAAAGCATTTTCAATAAACTTTTCAGGTCTCTCATCCCAAGGAATAATATCAATTTTTTCCCTCCCAAGCTCCTGCATGACAGCGTTAACTCTCGTGCCGCGCTGACCAACGCAGCTTCCAACTGGATCAACGCCTTCCTCACTTGCAGCAACTGCAATTTTAGAACGAGAACCCGCTTCTCTTGCAACGGCCTTAATTTCAACTATATCAGAAGTAATTTCAGGCACTTCAATTTTAAAAAGTTTTGATAAGAATTTAGGGTGCGATCGTGAAATCGCAATTTCAGGGCCCCTTGGGGTTTCTTTGACAGCGATACAATAAAAACGCATTCTTGCTCCAACTTTATAAAACTCTCCCGGAATTTGTTCTTCTCTGGGCAAAAAAGCGATAGTCTTTCCGACGTCAACAAAAACCTGATCTCCTTCTTTTCTTTGTATTATACCAGAAATAACTTCATCTTTTTTCTGATCAAACTCAGAGTATATCGCTTCCCTTTCCGCTTCTCTAATCCGCTGCAAAAGCACTTGCTTTGCTGTCTGTGCTGCAATTCTGCCAAATCTTTCTGGTTTTTTTAAAGGAAATTCTATTTCGTCCCCCGGCTTTACATCTTTTTTTGTCTTTACGGCTTCTTCTATTTTGATATGACGAAATTCATTGAACTTAACCTTCCTCTCTCCTTCCCCTTCTTCAAAATCTTGCTCTCTTTCTTCGTTTTCTTCTGTTTTTTCTTCTTCCTCTTCTTCAACCTCATCTTCATCTAAAATCATATCATCATCAACTACTTTCTTTACTAAACAAAAATTCACCTTTCCGCTGTCCTTATCAAACTTAGCATGATATTTTTCCTCTTTCTTGCCATACTCTTTTTTATAGGCAGCAGCAAGGGCAGTCTCTATAACTTCAATTACTTTGTCTTTGGCAATGCCTTTTTCTTCTGCTATTTGCATTATCGCAAGCGACAATGTTTTTAAATCTATTTCTTCCATATTTTTAATAATATTAATTTTATTGCATCCGGCAAGACTTTTATCCCGTCAAATTTATGCCCCGTGAGCGACTCGAACGCTCAACCTTATCCTTAAGAGGGATCTGCTCTACCAATTGAGCTAACGGGGCAATTTAAACTGACTCCTATCCCCCGCCTGCCATCACCTACGGATCAGGACGTTGGCGGGCAGGTGCCAGTTGAGCTATCCCGAATTCGTTAAAATTTTAATTTTATTAAGAACTCGAGGATTCACGATTTTCTAAACCATAAATTTAAAGAAAATCGGGATGGATACAATCCTTGGTTAAAAAAACAGACAATAAATATTGTCTGTATCTTGTTTATATAAAATTTAATTATTTTTTTCAAGGGTCAAATACTCAAATCAAAATATTACCATCCTGGTTTAATAAAAAAGATTCGTTAAAAAATTAAATTCGCTAAAAACAATCTAAATCTTGAAGAGTTTAAATGGCTTAAGGATTACATTGGATTTTATGCCAAGGACCCATGTTTTGAAATATATTCTCACTGCCAGTAGCAAACGTTATGACCGAATTTACAATAATCCAAGACATAATAACTATCAGAAAACCAATTATCGCTCCTGTAATGGTCTTTCTTGCTTTTGTCACCCATTCAGGATTCCCATGTGCTGTAACAAACATAATTCCCCCAACAATAAGCATTATTGCAAGCACAACAGCAGCAATTCCAGTTAAGAATACAATTACGCTTCTTATCATTACAAAGAGATGACAAAGACCACAGCTAGGCTCACCATCTCCACCACAAGGCACCAAGCCAGCTGCCTGAATAATAAATGGAGAAATAATAAAAATAAATATTAAAAGAAATAATTTATAATTTTTTTTCATATTTTTAATTTTTATGCGCCCGGCAGGATTTGTCCCGAAAATCTCTGAAGTAGAGCGAAGTTAGATTTTCGCGATCCCGTTTGTCTGTAAATAAATCTATTTGGGGAAATTTCGAGATAACGGGATCCTCGAAATTGTAATTACTCCCTTCACTCGCAGACAATTTCGGGAAACCCGCATCCTTTAATCTATTTTTAGCTATCTCGTGCCCTCTGAGGGATTCGAACCCCCAACTCGACGTCCGAAGCGTCGCGTGTTATCCATTATACCAAGAGGGCAAAAATAAACAACAACGCAAAATTCTACCATCACTGATAAAATTTTAAATAAAATTAAAAAAATAGTCAAAGATTGTTTCACGTGAAACAATACTATCAAATGTTTCACGTGAAACATTTGAAAATTAAACATCAAAAAGATAGAATAAAATAAGCGCAATTCATTATTCGTTATTCAAAATTCACAATTATGGAAATCCCAAAAGAAGTAAAATTAGTAATAAAAAACCTAAAGAAAGCTAATTTTGAAGCTTATATTGTAGGTGGCTGTGTTAGAGACGTTTTAAGGAAAGCTATCCCAAAAGACTGGGACGTTGCAACAAACGCAAACCCAAAAGAAATTCAAAAGGTGTTTCCAGACAGCTTTTATAAAAATAAATTCGGAACAGTTACCGTAAAAATTCCTACAAATAAAAAAGACATTTTTGAGGTTGAAATTACGACTTATAGAAACGAGGAAAAATATACCGACAAAAGACACCCAGATAAAGTAAATTGGGCAAAAACAATAGAAGAAGACCTTGCAAGACGTGATTTTACGGTAAATGCAATCGCGCTCAAGCTAACAGATGGCAAGAAAAAAGAAATAACAATTACTGATCCTTTTTTAGGGCGGAAAGACCTTAAAAACAAAATTATAAAAGCAGTGGGGGAGCCAAAAAAAAGATTTTCAGAAGACGCATTAAGGTTATTGCGCGCCGTAAGGTTTGCAACAACCCTTGGTGTTGATTGGAAAATAGAACAAAAAACCTTAAGCGCTATTAAAAAGAACGCCCCATGGTTACAAGCAATATCAAAAGAAAGAATAAAAGAAGAATTTGAAAAAATTATAATGTCTGAATATGCTTATGATGGCCTTATGCTCCTACATAAAACAAATCTTTTAAAATATATTATTCCTGAGCTTGAAAAAGGTTTTGGAGTTTCCCAGAACCGCCATCACATATATACAATTTTCCAGCACGCACTTTTATCTCTAAAGTATGCTGTAAAATACAATTACAATTTAAATGTAAGGCTGGCAGCTCTTTTCCATGATATTGCAAAGCCCCAGACAAAAAGCGGGGAGGGGCCGGATGCAACTTTTTATAACCATGATATTGTTGGAGCAAAAATTGCAATGGGAATTTTAGAAAGACTAAGGTTCCCCAAAAAAACCGTAGAAAAGGTAGGCACTTTAATAAGAAATCATATGTTTTTTTACGACCCCGAGGTTGTGACAGAATCCTCCGTAAGAAGACTACTCAAAAAAGTAGGCAAGGAAAACATGGAAGAACTTGTACAGTTAAGAATTACTGATAGAAAAGGCTCTGGCGTTCCAAAAGCAAGGCCATATAGGTTGCGTCATTTTGAATATATGGTATCCAAGGTCTCACGAGACCCAATTTCTGTTCAAATGTTAAAAATAAACGGAAATGAAATAATGAAAATTCTTAAAACAAAATCAGGACCAAGAGTAGGATTGGTTTTAAATGCCCTTTTGTCCGAAGTGCTTGACGATCCAAAGAAAAATAAAAAAGAATTCTTAAAAAAACGAACAAAAGAATTAGCAAAACTTAATGAAAAAGAACTAAAAGCTAAAGAAAAAAGAGTGAAAGAGAAAAAAATTGAAGTTGATCAAGAAGACAAAAATAAATTTTGGATTAAATAACTTATGCTGAATATAGGAGAACTAAAACCTGGTGTAATTTTTATTTTAGGAAAGCAACCGTTTGAAGTAATTGAGGCAAAACACTTACACCTTGGAAGGGGTGGAGCGATCTTACAAACAAAAATTAAAAATTTAAAAACAGGAGCCTTTCTTAAAAGAAATTTTAAGCCCGGGGATAACTTTGAAGAAGCGGATGTTTCACGTGAAACATTTAAATATATTTATAACCATAGAGGACAATATTTCTTCTCTAATCCTAAAAATCCTTCAAAGCGATTTTTTCTTCCGGAAGAGAAAATAGGGGATAAAAAAAGATTTTTAAAGCCAAATATAATGGTTGAAACAATTGAATTTAATAATGAGGTCCTTGATATAACACTACCAATAAAAATAAACCTGGAAGTCAAAGAAGCTCCATCTTCTTTTAAGGGAGATACAGCCCAGGGAGGTACAAAACCAGTAATTCTCGAAACTGGCGCTGAGATAAAAACGCCGTTTTTCATAAAAAAAGGGGACATTGTGGTTGTAAATACCCAAAAGGGGGAATACGTTGAGCGCGCCAAATAAACTAATGGCATAAAACTAATAACAAATAGCACAACAAGTAATGAGTTTAAAAAAAAAGATTAAAGAAACTCTTGAAAAAAATAATTTAAAGCCGAAAAAATATTTTGGACAGAATTTTTTAATTGAAAAAGGAATATTAAATCAAGTTATAGAGACTGCAGATCTTAAAAAAGAAGATTTTATTCTTGAAGTAGGGTCAGGACTTGGAACCCTTACAAAAGAATTGGCAAAAAGGGTAAAAAAAGTAATCGCCTTTGAAAAAGATAAAGAATTGGCTCGAATTTTAAATCAAGAATTTGATATAAAAAATATTAAAAACGTAAAAATAATACCGGAGGATATTCTCAAATCTAAAATAGAAAATTTTGGAACAAAATATAAAGTAGTAGCAAATTTGCCCTATTATATTACTTCTCCTGTAATTAGAAAATTCTTAGAAATGGAAAATCCTCCTTTTTTAATGGTATTTATGGTCCAAAAAGAGGTTGCAAAAAGAATATGTCAAAAACCGCCAAATATGTCTCTTCTTTCTGTGGCAGTTCAGATTTATGCAACGCCCAAGATAGTAAAAATAGTTAAAAAAGATAGTTTTTGGCCAAAACCAAAAGTTGATAGCGCTATTTTGAAAATAAGCCCTCTAATTAAAGCTAAAAATGAAATAATGAATGCTAATCAATTCTTTAAAATTGTAAAAGCAGGGTTTTCTTCGCCCCGAAAACAGCTTAAAAATAATTTCCAGAAAGTTTTAAGTAAAAAAGAAATGTTTCACGTGAAACATTGTCTTGATCTTTCAAGAAGGGCCCAAAGTTTGTCGATAGACGAATGGACTAAAATTTACAAAACCCTTGCAAAAAAGAAATAAAACGAATAAAATAAGAAAATAATTTCCTTTTTTTATGGAGGAGCCTCTGAAACAAAAAATAAAAAATCTCTATTATCGTTCTTGGTCTTTTTGCAAGAATCCTAAAAACAAAAAAGTAGTATTTATTTCGCTCTTTTTAATTTTAATAGGCCTAATAATTCCTTTCCGTTTTGCGTTTGCTCTTTTCGGTGCTGACCAATTTATCCCAAAATCTATACTTCTTTTGTTATTCCTGCTTGTCGTAGGACCAATTGCTCTTATGGCTTTCTTTATATCCTCTTTAGCAGGAATTTTTATTAAAGCACTTACAGATACTCTAATATGGTCAGCAACAAATAAAATCGGGGGATTCTCTCTCACAAAAGCAGATAATCCTTTCATTAAAGCTGGACTAGACGTTACTATGCCCCTGGCAAACATGATCTTCATTTTGGCTTTTGTTACTATTGCAATTGCTACAATTTTAGGAATTGAGGCTTATGGCATTAAAAAATTACTCCCGGTATTAATTATTATGGCTTTACTTGTCAACTTTGCGCCTGTTTTTGTAGGGCTTATTGTAGATGCTGGAAATATTATTGTTTATTATTTTGTCCGGGGCATTGGCTTTGAAAAATTAGTAGACGCAGATAACGATTATATAAGCTTATTTATTTCCACTGCTTCAGCAGGATTTAGTGGTGTAATGCCAGCAGCAACGTTTTCTCAGTATTTAACTTGGGCAGTACTTGGAAAAGCTCAATGCGAGGAGAGATACGGCTCATGCGGAGAACTTTCTGGTCCTCGTGGAAACTTAGGAGGTGAGTGGTCAGATTTCGAAGCATGCATAAAAGATAAAGCTCCAAACGCAGAAGAAACTGGTTGGGCAATTCTCGAAAGTTTGAGTGAAAAATATAGCGAAGACGAGGCAAATAAAATATTAGCTGAATGTGCAGGGGCAAGTAATCAACCTAATCCGGGAATCTTAGCACCAACAATTTATCTTATAGGAGCAGCTGTTGCAATGGTAATGGCAATAGGGACTTTAATGACAATGACAGCTCTCTTTTTAGTAAGAAACCTTGCAATTTGGCTACTTGTAATTTTAGCGCCGCTTGCATTTGCCGCTTACATTCTTCCTGCAACAAGGGACTATTTTAAAAAATGGTGGCAATATGTTATCCAGTGGTCCTTTATCGGAGTTGCTGCTTCTTTCTTTTTATACCTTGCAACTCAAATGTTAGAAGTTTCAAGTTCAATAGATATGGCTTCGATCGTGGGAGACGAACTTCTTGGAAATATTATTGCTTTATTGGTCACGGTAGGTTTTCCTGTTATCGTAATGGTAATTGGCCTTTTTGCAGCAGTAAAAAGTGGCGGCACGGTTGGTGCTAAAGTTATCGGTGGAGTCAAAAAACTTGGCAAATTAACAGCTGTAGGCACAGGAGCTGCTATTGGATATACTGCCTTGAAAGGAGCCGAAAAAGGGAAAGGCGTTTTTGGCAAACCAGGAACAAGTTTATATAATTGGGCGAGCAAGCTCGAGGATAGTAAATGGACGCCTATAAAACCAGGGGCACTTACTGGACATCGCCCTGAAGAAGTAGAAAAACATCACAAAAAATGGCAGCCAAGGTACGCAAACCTTGATGAAAAGAGACTTGGGGCAGCAGCAACAGAACTTGCCGGAAAAGAAATAGGAGGATATTCAACAATTGGCAAAAGAAGAGAAGCAAGAGCTTGGGCAATCCTTGAAGCCGCCCAAAAGCAAGGCATAGACATTGATCAAGGAGCCTGGGGTAAATTAAAAGGAAAGCTAGAGAAAAATCCGAAATATAAAAAGTTACTAGAAAAAACCGAGATAGCAAACCCTCATATTGTTTCAACAAACCCATCACGAGGATTAAACAGAAGAGAAAATCTTGATTTACTATTTAGCAAAATGACGCGCCACGAAAAAACTAGTGCATCCAAAAAGAGTTACTGGGATGATAGTTTAAATAATGGCGCAGGCGGCATAAAAGATAGGCTTGTTGTAGAAGCCACAATAAGGTCCTCTGATATAAAAGATTTAAGCACAATACTTTCAAGCCCAGAAAAAGGAAAAGCTATTCATGCTCGATTAACAGAAGGAGCACCAGACCGAGCAGCTGACCCAACAGGATATATAACCACGGTTAAAGCAAATATACAAAACATTGTTCAAAATCCTTCCCAGGCAAATGAATTAATTGAAAAACTTGGCGGACCAAGAGCAAAAGGAGGAACAGGACGACCAAATGCGCAACTAATAAGAAAGTCTGGTATCGACCTTACGTCATAGCAGCCCATAAACTTTTAATTTTTTACCAAAATACTCATTAAAAATATGGATGATGAAAATCAATTGCCAGAGAACATAGAAAATGCTCTTAAAGATAGAAAAAATTTTGAGAAAGTTTGCGACATAGCAAGACGGTTCCAAATTAAGGGCGAAGGCGACGAAGGCATAGATAAGCTCGATACAATATTTGAAAAAGTTCTAAATGGAAGTTTGTCGCAAAATAAAGTGGCAGGAGAAATTAAAAAAGAATTTGGTTTTAGCGAGGAGTTAAGCCGAGATATTGCAAAAGAAATGGAAACGCAGATTTTCTCAAACTACAAAGAGGGTCTTGATATGCTTTATCCAAAAACAGAAGGGGAACCCACAATACCAGGGGAAGACACAATTGACACAATCATTGGAAAAGCCGAAGAGAGAGCAAAAACAGAATTCCCGTCATTAAAGATATCTACCGAAGAAAAAACTTCCCAAATAGAAAATACACCGGAGGTTAAAAAAGAAAAAAAAATACAAGTAAGGAAAAAAACTGATCGAGATGAAATTAACGAGATTTTAAAAGGACTTTCGGAAGAACTAGAATCAGCAAAAACAGAGGGAGAAACGCTTGGTAAAAAAATCAAAAAAGAATAAATGCAATATTACGTTCCCCAATTTATAGAATCAGAATCAAAAATTATAGGACCTCTTTCTCTGAGACAATTTTTCTTAATGGCTGGTCCATTAATTTTTGTTATAGTTTTATATTTGATTTTTAAAAATATTTTTATTTCTTTCCTTTTGGGTATTCTGCTTATCGGAGGAGGAGCAGCCTTTGCCCTGTTTAAATATCAAGGGCAAGATTTAGTTTCAATATTCTCATACGGTATTTCTTATTTTTTAAACCCAAAAGAATATATTTGGTTTAAAAAAGGCCAAGAAATGGTATCCTTAAAAGAGGTTGAAAAAGTTATAGAAAAAAAAGAAGAAACCGTACCCCAAAGAAGGGCAGAAGAAAGTAAATTAAAGAAAATGGCTTGGATGTTAGAAGCGAAAAAGAACGAAACAGAAGAAGAATTTCGGCCCGAGAACAATATTATTAAAAATAAAGAATAATTTTAAATATTATGATTGGAGCAAAAGCAACAACCCAGGACTTTGTGACAATAAAAAAAATAAAAGAAGATGTCGTCATCTTAAAACAAGGCGGCTGGAGAAATATTTTAATGGCCTCATCCATTAATTTTGACTTAATGTCTGACGAAGAAAAAGAAGCTGTTATTTATCAATTTCAGAGCTTCCTAAATTCTCTTGATTTTGAAATTCAAATACTTATTCAATCAAGAAAATTAAACTTAAAACCCTACTTAAAACAATTGGAAGAAGTTGAAGCAAAACAAGAAAATGAGCTTTTAAAAATCCAAGCAAATGAATATCGTGAATTTATAAGATCGCTCTCTTCAATGGCAAATTTAATATCAAAAAATTTCTATATTGTTGTGCCTTTTTACCCGCCAGTAAAAGAAATGTCAGACAAAGAATTTAAAAGATGGAAAAGTCAAATTAACTTAAGGTCTCAATATGTAATAAATGGTCTTCGTGGGACAGGCGTAAGCGCTCTCTTGCTCGGAAGCGATGAAATTGTAGAACTACTTTGGGGTTTTTATAATCCCGACAAAACCGACAAAGAAACAATGCCAATTTTCCCGAAAATAGACTAATATTTTTATGTTCCCAACAAAAAAACAAGAAGAAGAAAATCCAGAGACAAAAAAAGAACTTCAAGTAGAAAAAGAAGAACGGCTTATCAATATTTACGACATTATAGCGCCATCAGCTGTTGGGGTTTTCCAAAATTATATAAAAATAGGGGAAAAAATCGCAAAAACTTTTTTTGTTTTAACATTCCCTCAAACAGTTGCCACGGGCTGGCTTTCCCCAATCATAAATTTGGACGAAATAATTGATATTTCAATTTTTGTCTATCCCGTATCAACAGAAAAGATTATAAGACAACTACAGAAAAAACTTACAGAAGTTGAAGCACTAATTATGGAAAGAGAAGAGAAGGGATTAATTAGAGACCCAGGGCTACAAGCTGCTCAACAAAACATTGAAGAACTGAGGGACAAATTGACAAGGGCTGAAGAAAAAATGTTTAAAGTTGGAGTATATTTTTCAATATATGCGGACAAGAAAAGCCAGCTTGAAAAAATAGAAAAAAGTATAACTCAAATTTTTGAATCAAGTCTTATTTACACAAAATCTGCTGTTTTCCGCCAAAAAGAGGGTTTTTATTCTGTCTCGCCCCTTTCAATGGACCAGTTAAACACAAATACCTCAATGAACACCTCGCCTCTATCTACCGTTTTTCCTTTTGTTTCGTTTGAGCTCACTTCAGACAGAGGCATACTTTATGGGATAAACCGTCATAATAATTCTCTTATTATCTTTGACAGATTTTCTCTCGAAAATGCAAATATGGTAACTTTTGCAAAAAGCGGTAGCGGAAAAAGCTATTTCCAAAAATTAGAAATCTTCCGCTCTTTAATTCAAGATATCGATGTTATCGTAATTGACCCTGAAAACGAATATAAATACCTTGCAGAAACAGTAGGAGGATCTTATTTTAATATTTCTTTGAGCTCAAGCCACCACATAAATCCTTTTGATCTGCCTCCTGCTGTTGAGGGAGAACCAAAAGAAGGAACTTTCCGTTCAAATATAATAAACCTTGTGGGACTCTTGCGTTTAATGCTCGGAGGCCTAACTCCAGAGGAAGATGCAATTATAGACCAAGCAATAAATCTTACTTATTCTGCAAGAGATATTACTGCTGATTCTGACTTTTATAATCAAACTCCTCCGCTTTTATCTGACTTGCAAAAAGTCCTTGAAGGAATGGAGGGAGGGGAGTCTATCGCAAAACGTCTTGAAAAATACACTACAGGCGCTTACTCTGGATTTTTAAACCGGCACACAAGCGTAGAATTAGAAGGAAGTAAAATGGTAGTCTTTTCAATAAGAGACCTTGAGGAAGAATTAAGACCAGTCGCAATGTATTTAATTTTGCACTATATATGGAACATCATAAGATCAGAACTCAAAAAAAGATATCTTATTGTGGATGAAGCTTGGGTTATGATGAAACACGAAGAAGCTGCTTCTTTCCTTTTTGGAATAGCAAAGCGTGCAAGAAAATATTATCTTGGTGTTTCAACAATCACCCAAGACGTTAATGATTTTATGATATCTGAATATGGAAAATCAATTATCTCGAACTCTTCTCTCCAAATGCTCTTAAAACAATCACCAGCGACCATAGACACGGTAAGTCAAACTTTTAATTTAACAAAAGAAGAAAGATATTTACTTTTGCAGGCAAGAGTTGGCGAAGGACTCTTTTTCGCAGGCGCAAAACATGCCGCCATAAAAGTAGTTGCCTCTTTTGGAGAAGACCAAATTATCACTACAAATCCAGAACAAATTTTGGCGATAAGAAAAGCCAAAGAGGAGTTAGAAGAAGGGATCGAAGGGGTTGAAAGGAAAACAGAAAATAAATAAAGCTTGATTTCTTTTATGGAACAAGAAGAAAATAAAGTAAGTTCTCTGAGCCCGATTTTTCTTATAATGTTAACTTTCGCAATAATCTGCGACCTTGCAGATATTTTTGCGAATCTTTTTGAGCTAATTGTAAGCGCATCAATACCCTTCGTAAGCGTTTTTATAGATCTTATTGCTGCAATAGTTATTGGAACTTGGTTAAAACGTCATGGGGCTACACCAACAAAAGGACCTGCTAGTGTTAAAAAATCTGCAGAGAAGGTAAAAGACGAGGGACAAAGGGTAAGCGGCGTCTTAGGAAAATCAAAAGCCTACTTAAAACAAATAATAGTTTCTTTCATCTTAGAACAAATACCTTTTATAGGAGGTCTCCTGCCAATGTGGACAATAAACGTAATCTCTGTTCTTAAAGAAAGAAGAACACTTTATTTGGTAATCGCAGCCACTATGATTATGGCTCCTCTGTTTATAATGGGCTTTGGAGAAATGATGAAGCCAGAAGTCTGTGCTACTCCAAACGGGGCAACTACTGACTTAAGCGGAAACGGATTCCCAGTTAAAAATCCATCTCAAGAAGCAATTAACAGAATAAACTCTCCTCCCTGCTATACTCCAGGCAGTTCTCAAAATTCGGGAGCCAGCTGCCCAGATGGAGGCATGTTCGGAGCACAAAGAAGTGGCGGCAGAAGGCATGCGGGCTTAGATATAACCGTGCCCCGAGGCACTTGTCCAAGATCAATAATTACAAACCCCTCCTCTGCCCCCGAAGCTTGTAGGGTTTATGCCATAAAAGAAGGAAAAGTCGTCTTGATAATAAAAAATTTTTTTGCAGGGACTGACAGTGTGATGATTAACCACGGAGACTATGTTGCGCACTATACAGAAATCACTCCGTTAGTTAGTATGGGGCAAGAAATACAATCAGGCCAACACATTGGAAATATAATAGCAAACACCTCTGGAGGAAGTGCGATGTGCCATTTTGAGCTTTATACAGCTGGAACAACCAATTCTACACAATGGTATGGAAATGACGTCCAAAAACCCACCCAACTTTTAGAACCTCATACCTTCTTAAGATCGCTTTTAAATAAATGATGAGAAAAACAAAAATTAAGTTATTAACTTTTTTTGTTACTATGCTAACAATCCTAATTTTTATTAAGGCTTCTGCTCAAGATTATTGCGGAGACGCAAATTGTGTTGAAACAGTAATAGCGGGTGCAGAAATAAGTTCTGATATTAAAGCAAAAATCGAACAAAATAAACCAATATATCAAGAAGCTGCAAAACAAGTAGGAATTCCTTGGCAAATGTTAGCAGCGGTTCATTTTAGAGAAGGAGGCTGCAGTCCTGAAAAATCTCCAGTCTCTGGTGAAAAATTAGGAACTAAAAACCCCGACAATGGCACTGTATACACCACGTTAGAAGAAGCAACCTTAGCAGCTGCTAATTTTCTTAAAAACAAAGCAAAATCAGTATATAAAATGGAGTTGAATGAAAACCCCAACGATGATGCTATTGGATATGCATTTTTAGCTTACAATAGAGGATACATGTACAGAGATGGGCTAGATAAAAACGGGAATTCTTGCCCCGGACAACCAAAAAATACTCCGTACGACAAATCTCCTTATGTGGTAAACCTTTTAGATGGACAACACCAAAATATGACTTGGAACGGCTGCATAGACAGTGGGATGACTCACGCTGATTCAAATATTGGCGCAATGACAATTTATAAATTATTAAAAAATGACGATTGTGTGTCAGGAGAAAGCGTTGATAAAGCTGCTCTAGATGCTAGTCTAAAAGAAATGTTAAGCTCTGGTGCGTACGGAGGAAATGGTAACGCCGTAAATAAATATTTAGAAACTTTTGAGGTTACGGTTTGGAATGGCACTTCAGAAGTAAAAAGAAAAATAACAGCACATAAATTGGTTGTTGGTAGTTTAAAATCAATTTTCTCAGAACTTACCAAGATGAAATACCCTATCGTTACCCTCGGTTGTTTCAGAGAAGCACAAGGCGCTAGTTCCGGCAACTCATCTTCGATATCAGCTCATCGCTTTGGGATTGCTTGTGATATAAATGAAAATTATAATTTTGGTGATTGTGGTAATGGACCATATAAAGTTACTCCTGAAGTAGCTACGGTTTTTGAAAAACATGGCTGGCCAATTTGGGGGCTCTGTAAGGAACAATGTGGGATGGGAGACTTTAATACCTTCTGCGACGGAATGCATTTTTCTACCCAAGAGCCATCGGTGCCAGGAATAATGAAATAAAAGAATTAAAACATGAGCATATTTAATACACGTAAACAAACAATCTCTTTCTTATTTGCAATTCTTGCATTAATTATAATCATTGCACTTTTCGCTATATTCTTTATAAATCAAGGGGGTATTGGAGAAAAAAAACAAAGCACGGGAGACACAAACGAGAAAACCACAAACCCCGAAGAAAACACAGAATCAGAAGTAAATTATAAAAAAGCAGACAAGCAATTAGAAAATTTTTATAGCAAAAATCCATTAACTAAATACTTACCGTATTATAATGACCATTTTGAAATTAAATATTATCTCAGTGGCAAAAATAAAGCATCATATAAAATAAAACTCCACGCCTATTTAAACGACGCTGACCAATTTGAAAACTATAAAGAAGATTATGCTCAGTATAAAATAGAAGCATTGGAATGGATAAAGTCAAAAGGGGTTGACTATAAAAAATTAGACATAGAGTGGCAACCAGAAGACCCAAAAAACATAAGCATTGAAGAAAATAGCCCTGCTAATGTTTCTAATTGTAAAACATGCAAATAAAAAAGAAGATTTTTATTATCACAGGATTAATTTTAATAATATTAAGTATCTTGTCTTTTTCTTTTTTCTATAAAAAAGAAAAAGCGCCAGAAGGTTTAATTTTTACTCAATCATTTAAAGACGGACTTGATCCATTAAATTCAGAAGAAAAATATATAAATATTTTTAAAAAAGCACAAAATTTAACAGATCTGCCTATAAAATATCCTATAAAACTGCCGAAAGAATATAAACTTTTTAAGGTTAATTTATGGCGAGGAGAAAAAACTCCTGAAAAAATAGAAATTTATTACGATGTTAATAACGAAAGCTTATCAGAAAAAAATACAAAGTTTATAAAGAAAGGAGGAAAATCATATTCAGATCATGGGCTTATTGTTCTTAATAAAGACAAAAAAACTATTTTAATAGAAGGCACAATAATTAAGCCTTATTTTTTAGAAAATAATTTTTATCTACCCAAGAATCAACTAGAGGAAAAAACCCTTATAAATGGTAAAAAGGCGATTTTATTTAAGTATAACCAAATAGATGAGTCTACTAGAGATATAGAATATTCGTACACTATTTATCTTGGCTACGCAAAAAGAGATGAAAAAACTTATTATTATTTAATAAGTTCTAATGCTCCGGAAAATACAATTCTGGAAGCCGCAAATTTTATTATTAAAAACGAAAAAGAAAGATGAAAACAAAATTATTAATTTTTTTAGGAATTTTTACTATTATATTATTTTTTGTGGTGATGTTCTGGTTGCTAGGCGGAACTTCCTTCACAAAAGAAACAAAAACTTCTATATTATACAGCTCTCCCTCAAATAACAGCAACGATGCCCCGATAGATAAAAATGTTTTTATATATTTTAATTCGCAAATAAAAAGCATGAAGGGAATTGTAATAGAAACATCTCCTGTCTTTGAATTTAAAACATCTATTGAAAACAAAACATTAAAAATAGAACCAATAAATTTTCTTGAGGAAAACAAGAATTACAAGATAACTCTAAATACAAAAAACCAAAAAAATCCGCCCCTCAAGGGGCTACCGTTTGTTATTAATTTTAAAACAGGAAAAGAAACAGAAGCTTCCTTAAAACAAGATTCTGCTTTAATGCTTAAAATGGAAAATAAAATCCCTTTTTTTAGCCAATATTTTGACTTAACTTTCTTAGAAGATAAAAACGCTTTTGCAATTATAATTAATTCAAAAGACTGCAAACAGGCCAAAAAAAGAGCCCTTAATTATTTAGAAACAAATAATGTTGACATAAAAAGCACAAAAATTATTTGGTACCAAGGAGATAAAGGCAATGCTTCTTGCGTTCCAACAAAATAGGGGATAAAATAAAAAATATGAAAAAGAGAAATAAAATCATTTTTGCCTTATCTATTCTTTTTGTTTTTGCACTGTTTTTTATTTTTAATTTATCTTTTGCAGCAGATTGGGGAGGCTGGGAGGTAACTTATCCATGGAATCCGCCTGAACCAAATCTACCAGAATATATAAAGTATGTTTATCAATTTTCTTTTTGGGTTGGCGCTTTTTTAGCAGTAATTATGATAATAATCGGCGGTATAGAATGGTCAGGCGCAGCTGCCAATCCCCAGCTCAAGGCTGCGGCAAGAGATAAAATAACACGTTCAATTATAGGCCTACTTGCTCTTTTTAGTATTTATATTGTCCTAAGAACAATCAACCCGGATCTTGTAAGATTGAAAGATGTAGTCATAAAAGAACCTACATTAAGTAATGCTGGCGAAGAAGATAAAATAAAAAAAGATTTAATGGCTGGGAATTTTATCTATACTGCGAATGGTATTGCTATCGCAAATTCAATAATGCTCGGAAAATTAGGAAGTATGGGGAATTCTTTTGATCTTCCTGTTAATAGTTCAGGCGCATATGCAAAATTATTAACTCGTGCACTCTGTAGTCCTCCTGATGCAGACGAATTTAAAAACTTTAAATGTACAGAAGGACTACCTTTAGAAACCTGTGAGTGTCAGGGTAGGGAAGGAGGACTTTCAAATAGTTGTGGTAACTTTTGCATGGGTCTCTGTCAAAAATACCATAAAGATAATAAAAATGTATACGGAGTAATAGCGCCAAAAGACAGAGCATTAGGTGGGCTTCCTTCTGAATGTACCAAACTTAATCATGTAGATGGAGGAGATCCAGTCGCTTGCAGCTGCTATCAGGCCCATGAAGATTCGTTCAGCTCAGTGCAAACTTTTCAATTAAGCGCTTCGGGCAAAAACCCTGCTTTTTGTCTATGTAAGAATGACGGCACCACAGCTGCTTATTTTAAAGGACAGAATAATTTAGAAAATATTCCTGAATGCAGAAGCGGAAACCATGATTTTTGCATGGATTATTGCAAAAGATTAGAGGGATATAAATTTGGGTATACTTCTGCTTGCGAAGCAGAGTATGCATACGAAAAAGGCTACTATACGGCACCAGACCACCTTGACATAATGCCAAGATGTACCTGTATTAAATAAAATAATGCGAAAATCTATATACAAAAAAGTTACTAAAACTTTTACCTTTTTTTTGATTTTAATCGCGATTATATCTTTCTTGGAATTAGCCTCTCCTAAAACAACCTATGCTCAAATAGAGCCAGAAGTTGAGTACCCAGAAGCTTTTGGCAAGGCCCCAACAACTACTCTTCCTGATTATATTGTCTATATTTATAGATTTGCCGTAGTTAGCGCAGGAGCCTTAGCAATGTTAATGTTAATAATCGGAGGGCTTCGATTAATGACATCTTCTGGAAATCCTACAAAGCTAGAAAAGGGAAGGGAGCAAGTATTAAATGCGATCTTAGGGCTTATAATTATATTGTTTTCAGCTTCAATTTTAGCGCTAATTAACCCAAATCTTTTAACATTAAAAGACCTAAACGTTAAAGAGTATGTTTACGAAGGGCCTTCTTTAAAAGAAATGGTGGAAGAATATATGTCTAAATATTATCCTTCTTCTGGAAGCCCCTCAAGCAGTAGTGGGAACTCTTCTGATATTTGGGACACAAATGCAGCCACGACTGAGGAAATTGAAAATTATCTAAAAACAAACTTTCCTAAAAGCCCATTAATAGGAAAGGGGAATGTCTATGTTGAAACGGGCAAAGAATACGGCGTTAACCCAACTTTTATGCTTGGCATTGCTAACGCTGAAACTAGTATGGGCCTTCAAAATCTACAGTCGGGCAATGGGCTTTATGGAACAAATAATCCTTGTGGCATAGCCTGTCTCCCTTGCAAAAGATATGGCTCCTGGGAAGAAGGAATAAGGGCGTGTACAAAAAACGCTGGAACTGAAATGTATAAGAGATTAACTGGCATAAAAGAATTTAGATTAAGGTGGTGTGGTTATGAACGGGACCTCGGAGAAAATCCACCAGTAACTCTCTCTGATGGTGGCCAAATAACTTATGAATGTAAAAATGGAAATTCAAAATGGGAAGAAGAAGTGGGAGTTATTATGAACGCCTTTTAAATTTTTAATACCTACTTCTTTATTAAAAAGCAATGAGGCGACTTTCGTCGCCTCATACACCTCCTTATATATTGCCACATCCTTCTACATACCAGTACTGGCCATTGTAATCTATGATCATTGTTTGTGTGCGGAAAACTCCTTCTTCTGGAATCCACGCATCTACCGTCACGTAAGCGGTGTATTGATGAGAATAGTCTCCCCATTCTACGCTTATGTCCACCACTTGATAGGAGTCACCTGACTTCTCGGCATACTTGTCAATGGCCTTTAGTATGTCGTCTTCAGTGGGCTTTACCGGCGGAGGAACTTCTTTCCCTCCCTTGTCGTAGTAGGTTTTCGTCCCACAGCCTGCCACGAATATAGCTGCTACAGCTATCAGGACGCAAACGAAGATCAAAACAAACATCTTCATCTTCGACACCTCCCCATAGGATCGTATATATTTATAATTAAAATCCAAAAGGATTTTATTTTTTAAAGAGCAAACAAAATACTCAAACTATAAATAGTATACAATATATACAAAAAAAATCAAGAGTTATTTGTTTTCGGCTTCTATTTTGCGATAAACAATTTTTGTTTGTAAAATACCAACCGCAGTAGATAAAGACCAATAAAGAGGTAACGCCGCAGGCAAGGTAAGACAAATAATCACAGTAAATATTGGCAAAAAATAAATCATTTGATTCTGCATTACTTTTTGGAAAGTGCCTTCTTTCTTTTTCTTATCTTTCTTCTTTGTTTTTGGCTTATATTTTTTTTGCATGGAAAAAGTAAGCTTTGAATAAATAAACTGCACAACGCCGGTTAATACGGCCAAAACAGGGCTTGCCTTTGCTAAGTTTATAATTCCCAAAAACATAGGATTAATCTCTCCTGGGTTTTTTACAAATGGATAAAGTAACTTTAACTGCTCAGGGCCAATATTTGTTCTTAAAATCTGGAAAAGAGCAATCAAAATAACTATTTGTACTATCATCGGTGCGAAACTTGAGAAAGGATTAAACTTCTTTTCTTTCCAAAGTTTTCTAATCTCTTCGCTTTGTTTCATCGGATCATCTTTGTATTTTTCCTGAAGTTCTTTCATCTCTTCCTGAACTTCTGCTCCTTTTATTTGAGCCTCCCTTTGCTTTAAAATAGCATGTGTATCAAGTCTCCAAGTCGCTGCCTTTACTAAAATCGTTAATAAAATTATAGCCAGCCCAAAATCAATCATTGGAAGGTTGTAAAAAACAACCAATATATTCAAAAATGGCTGATAGAGAACTTTCTGAAAAATAAAAGTTAGAGGGTTCATATTCAAAGTTATCTAAAAATTATAAATTAAAATTATTCCTTATTTAATCATCTGTTTGTCTCATAACAAAAGATTACTGGCTTTTAACAACTTGTCTAGTTCTTCATCGATTTCTTGGTAAGGCTTACCTAATATCTCTGGAAAAGCCATTATAATTCCATCTACTTCTTTAGTGTTTTTAATTTTTTTTCTTAAGCTTTCTCTTATCCGACGTTTTATTTTGTTTCTTTCTGTGCTTTTCTTTGATACTTTAATTGGCACTATAACCGAAAAGCGAAGAGGGGATTGTTTTTTGCTCTTGGAAATCTTTAAAAGCAAAAAATCTGATTTAAAACTTTCCCCTTTTTTAAATATGGTTTCAACTTCTTTTTTATTTAGACGATTCTTAGAAGGGAGCATTTTAATGAGTTAATTTTTTTCTTTTTTTTGCTCGTCTTCTTTTTAAAACTTTCTTGCCTGGCTTTGTTTTTGATCTCTTTCTAAAACCGTGCGTCTTTTTTCTTTTTTTATTTTTGGGTTGATAAGTTATGCTCATAAGAACGATTTAAATGTTTTTATTTTATCTTTTTTTTGAATTTTAACTTTTTTAGTATATCTTTTTCTCTTGTAAATGTCAAAATTATAAATACAAAACTTGCAATTTGTTTCTTCTTCTTTATAATTTTAGATTAAATAAAATATCCCCAATTTCCACAAGTTTTCCCCATCTTTTTACCTTGACTAATTTTTGGGGAAAAATTAAAATTAACTCTCGATTTTCTTTAATTAAATTTAAACACAAAAAGCCATGGACAACCAACACTTGTGGCACTCTGTTATTAATTCGCTTGAACGAAAATTTTCAAAAACCAACTTAATAACCTGGTTTCGGGATGTTGATATAAAACAACAAAAAGATAATCAAGTTACTATTGCTGTCCCAAATATTTTTGTCAAAGAATGGCTTCATAATAAATTTGAAAAAGACTTACTTAAAACTTTCCAAAATTTTTCTCCCGACATACAAAACATTAAATATGTTATATCAAAATCTTCGGGGCACTTAGACCTCCGAAGATCTAAAAATAATAAAACTCAAACTCTTATTGATGATATTTCACAACCCCAAATAGAATTTTATCAAAACAGAATCTCGGGTCTTAACCCAAAATATACTTTCCAAAATTTTATTGTCGGCCAATTTAACCAATTAGCCCATGCCTGCGCCTTGTCTATTTTAAAAAAAGCAGGATCTATAAATCCTTTATTTATTTACAGCGGGGTAGGGCTTGGCAAAACTCATATTTTAGAAGCAATAGGGAATGAAACTATCAATGAAAGAAAAAAGAAAAAAGTAAAGTATATTCCTTGCCCGAATTTTACAAGCCAAATCATAAATGCGATAAGGAACCAAGGCATAGAAAAGGTTGTTGATATGTATAGTAATTTCGATGTTCTTATTGTGGATGATATTGAATTTTTAGCTGGTAAAGAAAGAACCCAAGAAGTGTTTTTTAGGGTTTTTAATAACGTTAAAGAAAATGATAAACAAATTATTTTATCTTCCGATAGGCCTCCTCATTCTATAGAAAATATTGAAGAAAGATTAAGGTCAAGATTTGAAGGCGGAATGATAGTAGATATAAGTTTCCCTGATTATGAAGAAAGATTGGCTATCCTTGAAGAAAAAATTGAAGAAAGAGGAGGAATTTTACCTCAGGAAATTTTAGAATTTATAGCCAAAAATATTAAAAAGAACATAAGGGAATTGGAAGGGGCTTTAACTAAGGCTTTGATAATTTTTGAACAAGAAAGAAGTTTTGAAAAGGTTAAAAATGCTCTTGAAAATATTATTTTAGAGCCAAGAAAAAAATTATCAGCGGATAAAATTATCCAGACTGTTTGTGATTTCTATAATATTTCCCAAAGGGAAATCTTATCAAAAACCAGGAAAAAAGAAGTTGTATTACCAAGACAAACAATAATGTATCTTTTAAGAGAAGAAATAAATTTATCATTACCATCAATTGGCGTTAAAATAGGAAATAAAGATCACACAACCGTTGGCTACGCCTGTGAAAAAATTGAGGATAAGATTAAAAAAGATGGGGAATTTATCAAAGATATAGAGGTTTTAAAAGAAAGGATATATAGTACTTAATTTTTTCCCAAAGTAATTAATATTTTTCAGTAGTTTTTCCACAAATAATCCTTATTTAAAAAAATAAAAAAAGTCGTTTAAATTAAAAGAAAAAAATAAGTTTTATCACTTTTCCCCAACTATAATAATAGTAATAATAATTTAATAAATATAATATAATAATAAAAAATATGAAATTTAAAATATCATCTGAAGAACTTAAAAAAATTGTTTCTATTTCATCTAGAGTTTGTGGAGTAAATTTAACATTACCAGTTTTAAATAATATTTTACTAACTCTTGAAAATGGTAATTTACAATTTTTCTCAACTAATCTTGAAATTGGTATTTTGATAACTATTCCGGTAAATTCTAAAGAAAAAGGAAAAATATCAATTCCTGGAAAAATCTTTTCTGAATTTGTAAACTCCCTACCAAAACAAGATGTAGAAATTAATACCGATAATTTTATTGTAAATTTAAAGTGCGGTGATTATAATGCTAAAATTTTAGGCCAAGATCCGAAAGATTTTCCGGTTTTACCTGAAATTAAAGAAAAAACCATTACTAATATAAAAAGTAAAGATTTAATCTCTGGTTTTTCTAAAGTTTCTAATATTGTTTCTCCTTTAGATACAAGAACTGAAATTTCAGGAATTTTAGTGAATTTTAAAAAGGATAAATTAATAATTTGTGGAACAGATAGTATACGTTTGGCTGAAAAAACTATTAATCTTTCGGGGAAAATTAAAGATTTTTCAGTAATTATTCCTCAAAAAACAACAATAGAAATTGGATATATATTTTCAGAATATGAGGGTGATGTTGGTATTATTGTTGATAAATCACAAATAAGCTTTAATTTTAATCCAAAAAATAAAAAAGATCCACAAATTAATATTGTGTCAAGATTAATAGAAGGAAGTTTTCCTGAGTATAAAGAAATCATACCAAAGAAAATTAAAACAGAATCTATTTTTAAAAAAGACGAGATTTATAATAAAATTAAAATAGCAGGTCTTTTTTCAAGTAAAATTCAAGACATTAAACTCAAATTTCATCCCAAAAGCAGCAAGTTGTCTATTTTAGCTTCTTCTTCTAATATTGGAGAATCCCAATCGCAACTTAAGGGGAAAATTAAAGGAGAAGAAATGGAAATTAATCTCAATTGGAAATATTTTATCGATGGACTTTCTATTATGAATTCAAGTGAAGTTTTAGTGGGTGTTAATGACGCGACCTCTCCTATTATAATAAGGCCAGTTGGAGATAATACTTATTTTTATATTTTAATGCCAAAAACAGTTTAGCTATAAAAGACTATCTATGAATATTGCGAAATATATTGATCATACAAATATTAAAGAGAATGCGACAAAAAAAGATATAAAAAAAAGTTGCAAAGAATGTATAAAATATAAATTTAGAGGCCTTTGTGTCAGATTAGCTTGGACAAAAACAACAAAAGAAGAATTAAAAGGGGGAGGAATAAAAGTGGTTACTTTAATTGATCCGCCAATTGGTCTTTCCAGTCACAAAGAAAGAATAAAGATGGTAAAAAAGGCAAAAAAAGACGGAACAGACGAAGTGGATATTGTTATGAATTTGGTTGATTTAAAATACGAAAAATACGGAAAAGTTTTAAAAGACTTGAAAGAAATTTGTAAAATTGCTCCTACAAAAGTGATTATAGGAAGTGGATATTTAACAAACCAGGAGATAGAAATAGCATCAAAAATAGTGAAAAAAGCAGGCGCTATTTGTGTTAAAACCGCAACAGAAAAAGATCCGTTAGGTAATTCTGAGCTGGAGGAGAAAGCAAAACACATAAAGATAATGAAAAAATCAGCTCCTGGTCTTTTGATAAAAGCTGCAGGAGCGATTCGTACCTTTAGCGATGCAAGGAAAATGATAAAAAGTGGCGCTGATATTATTGGGACCTCAAGTGGCGTTGAAATTGTGGCACAATCAAAAAAATAAATATTAAATTAAAATTATGGCAGCTCCGGCAGATCTTGATAAATCAGGGACTTTTATTTTTTTATTTTTTTTGTCTATTATTGCTGCGTTCATTGGTTTTGCAAGGGGATTAACGTGCGGCACTTGGCATTGCTCTTATATTTTTCTTTTTTTAGGCCTATTATTTTTAATAGGCGCTATAAGAAGAATATTTTTTTCTTAATTTATTAAATTATGGTTTTGTCTTCTAAAGAGGAATCAGAAAAGGACAGAGATCAGAAAGTCTTTTTGATAACAAGAGCTCAAGAAGAAAAAAAGGCTCAGGATTTGGCAGCAAAATTCAACTTGCCTTATATAAATCTTTTAAGAGCCCCTGTTCAATTAGATGCTCTCTCAAAAATTCCCGAAAAAAAATCAAGAGAAGGTCTTTTTTTAGCTTTCGAGCTTACGGGAACTAAAATTGGAGTCGTTACCACCAATCCAGAAAATAGCTTACTTAAAGAAGCATTAGCAGAGCTTCAGAAAAAAGGTTATGAAAGCGACGTTTTTGTTTGCTCAGCGGCTTCTTTTAAAAGAGGTTTTAAAGAGTATGAAAAAGTTCGTAGTCTCCAAAAAAAAGTTGCAAAAGAAATTGAAATTTCTCCAGAAAGAGTAAAAGACATAGAGAGTGGGTTAGGAAAATTTGAAGAGTTGGAAAAAAAACTAAAAGAAAATAAAAAAAATACTACTTTTTTTATCGAGACGTTATTAGCTTCAGCTCTAAAATTTAATTCTTCTGATGTTCATATTGTGCCAGAGAACGAGGATGTAAAGATTCGTTATAGGATCGATGGCATTTTGCATGACATAATTTCTGTCGATAATATATTTTTTCAATCTATTTTATCTAGAGTCAAGTTATTATCTGAACTTAAGATTAATATCCATGATATCGCTCAAGACGGAAGATTTAGCATAAATTTAGAAGAAAAAGAGATTGAAATTAGAGTATCTATTGTGCCTGGAGAGTACGGAGAAGATATTGTGATGAGAATTTTAGATCCTGACATGCTTTTGTCAATTGAGGATTTAGGATTTTATCCTTGGCACGAAAAAATGATTTTAGAGCAAATGAAAAAAACAATAGGATTAATTTTAACATGCGGGCCTACAGGATCCGGGAAAACAACAACACTTTATGCTTGCCTCAAAAAAATAGCAAAAACAGAACTTAAAATATTGACCATTGAAAACCCAATAGAATATCATTTAGAGAATGTGGACCAAACTCAAATCGATAGCGAAAAGGGTTATGATTTTGCTAATGCCCTAAGAGCAGCTTTAAGGCAAGATCCTGACGTTATGCTTGTGGGGGAGATAAGGGACTCAGAGACTGCAAATACTGCTATGCAGGCAGCATCTACCGGGCATTTGGTTTTTTCTACTCTACATACAAATGATGCCTCGGGAATAGTGCCTCGTTTAATTGGTATGGGAGTTGATTCTGCTTCTGTAGCAGCTTCTTTGAATCTTGCTATTTCTCAAAGGCTCTTGCGAAGGGCATGCAGTAAGTGTTCGGTTAAAAAAGATGTTCCTGATGAAGTTGCTGAAAAAATAAAAATAAACTTGCGAAGAATTCCTAAAGAAATTATTCCTTCAAAGATTCTTGATGATAAAGGAGAAATCGATATTAAAAAGATAAAAATTTTAGAAACGAAAGGATGTGAAGAGTGTTTTGGCACTGGGTATAAGGGCAGAATAGGCGTTTATGAGATGTTTAAAATTACCCCAAAAATAGAAGAAAAAATTACTATGTCTCCTTCTATTTTTGAAATGAGGGAGACTATTATTGAAGAAGGGATGGTCACCACTCAACAAGATGGACTTTTAAAAGTAATAGATAATATTACAACCATAGAAGAACTTGAAAGAGTAACGGGACCCTTGAGTATTTAGGGGAAATTCTATATCATAAATAAACGTCCGCAAATAAAAAACTGCGGGCAGAAAATATCCAAAAATAAAAAAGGAAAATTTTGAATTTTGTCCGAGGATTGGGCTAGTTGATACCGGCCCAACCTATTTTTCTAGACAAAACCCGAAACCCGCAGCAATGCTTTATTTATAACATATTAAATTTTCTTTGTCAATAGTATATGCTCCCTTTTAGTCGAAGGGAGAAAATTTTATATGAAGAAAAAATTTTTTACAGTTCTTCCTTTTCTAATTTATTTATTGTTTTATCTTCTAAATTTTACAAACGCTGCTTCGAGTAGTGTTATTTTAAACGAAATTATGTGGGGCAAAGATCAAGATGGTGAAGAGTGGGTAGAACTTAGAAATTTAAACAATAAAAACATTAATCTTGCGGGCTGGATTTTAGACAACGCGAAGAGTAGTGGCAAGGACTTAGAAATTGAAAGAGGTATTATCCCCGCTAAAGGATATTTTTTGATTTGCGATAACACATCTAAAAAAGATTATTGTGATTTTTATGCAGCGATTTCTCTGTCAAATAATTATAAACAAAACGGAAGACTTGTTTTAAGGAATAAAAAAGCTATCGTTGATCAAACCCCAGATAGTGAAAAATGGCCTGCTGGAGACAGAGAAAATATTTCTATGGCAAGAGTTTTTAAGGGTTCGGAGGTAACGAATTTATGGGTTGATAATAATCCTCCGAGCCCACAAAGCTCAGGTATTTTACTTGAGGCGAATGCGGGCTCTTCGATTATTTCATTAACGGGTAAAGAAATTACTTTTAACGCCTCAAGCTCAAAAGGAAACATTAAAGAGTATATATGGAATTTTGGAGACGGGGCAACAGCTGAAGGGAAAGTTGTTTCTTATAGATATAGTCTTCCAGGAAGATATATTGTTTCATTAACAATAAGCGATGGAAGAAATGAAAAAAGTCATAATATAGAAGTTATTATTTATTCGAGTTCGATTTTTATTTCAGAATTTTCTCTTACAGATAAGTGGATTGAAGTTGTAAACGAATCAGAAAAAGCACAGGATATTTCTGGTTGGGGGATTTCTGATAAAAAAGATAAAATAAAATTTAAATTTTCAAAAGGATCTTATATCTCACCACACAGTTTTATTTTACTACAGTCTAATTTAACTAGTTCAATTGTAAAAAAGAAAGGGGGAATTATTTTTCTTTTTTATCCATCAGGAGACATTAAACAGCAAATAAGCTATAAGGAATTTGATGGTAGTGTTGTCAGGAAAGATAATAATTATTTTTATTCTGGGCTGGAAACGCCAGGGGCAGGAAATGTAATTTCGGGAGCAGAAGTTAGTTTAGAGGAAGAAGTAAACAGCAGTTTAGTTTCCTCTTCTAAAAAAAATTTAGACCTTCAGGAAGATTCTAATAATAAAGATGAAAATAAAGAAAAACCCCAAACTTCTTTCCAACAAGGAGGGGCAAATAGTCCTTTAGACAAAAAAGAAATCTTAAGCGAAAATCTTTTAGCAGAAATAAAAAGCGCAAAAAACCCTTTAATTATTGGGGCAAGTATTGTGACTTTATTTTCTGGTTTTTTTGGGTTAGGATTAGTAAGGTTAAGGAGAAGGTTAAAAGAGGGTATTTTATCAGCGGGCAAAATAGAAGTTAAAATAGAAAATAATTAAATTTTAAAATTATGTCTGGCCATTCCAAGTGGAGTAAAGTTAAACATAAAAAAGCAATTGAAGACAAAAAGAAAGGGAAAATTTTCTCAAAATTAGCAAGATTAATTTCTATTGCAGCTAAAGAAGGAGGGGGTAAGCCCGAGATGAATACAAATCTTAAAATGGCGATTGATAAGGCAAAAAGTTTTAACATGCCTCAAGACAACATAGAAAGAGCTATTAAAAAAGGCACAGGAGAAATTGAGGGGGCAATTTTAGAAGAACTTTTATTGGAAGCTTTTGGCCCTGGAGGCGTAAGTATTTTAATCCAAGCAGTAACAGATAATAAAAATAGGTCTCTTTCTGAGATTAAAAAAATTATAGAAAATTTTAGAGGAAAGATGGCAAGCGGTAGTGTCATTTGGAAGTTTAAGAAGAAAGGAGTAATATCTTTTAAATTTGATAAAAAGGAAAAAGAAGAATTAGAGCTTTTGGCAATCGAAGAAGGAGCAGAGGATATCAAAGAAAAAGAAAATATTTTAGAAATTTATATTAAGCCCGAAAAATTTGAAGACTTAAAGAAAAAATTAGAAGAGAAGAAAATAGACATTGAAAGTTCTTCAATAGAATTTTTACCAAAAGAGGAGATAGAAACAGACGAAGAAACGAAAAATAAATTAGAAACGTTATTTAATTCTTTAGACGAGAATGAAGACGTTCAAGAAATATATTCTGACTTAAAAACATAACAGCATGTTAATATTAGGTATAGATCCCGGGACCGCGACAACTGGTTATGGTATCGTAAAGGTGACGAAAAAAGGTTCACGACCGAAGATTTTTAAATGTTTTGACTATGGTTGTATTGAGACGGATGCCAATGAAGATTTTCTTAAAAGACTATGCATTCTCGAAAAGAAAATAAAGAAGATTGTAAAAGAGCATAAGCCAGACTGCGCAGCTGTTGAGAGATTATTTTTTTTTCAAAATTTCAAAACCGCTATGAAAGTAAGTCAGGCGATAGGAGTTATTCTTTTAACTTTTGAAAAAATGAAGATTCCTGTCTATGAGTATGCTCCCCTTGAAGTTAAAAAGGCCCTAACAAATAATGGTCGCGCTCAAAAAAAAGAGGTAGAAAAAAAGGTAAAAAAAATGTTAAAATTAGAAAAAATAAAAAAAGATGATGCTGCTGACGCTTTAGCTATTGCAATTTGCGCAGCATATAAAATAAAATAATAAACATAAAAATTTATGGAGCTGACGCATTAATTTTATATCGCGTTGCTCAATAAAATTATGGAGCTGACGCATTAATTTTATATCGCGTTGCTCAATAAAATTATGGATTTTTTAGTTCAACAAATTGTAAGTTTCGGAGTTTCTGAACAGACAGTAGCTTTAGTTTTAATGCTTCCTGTTGTCGCAACTTTTATCGCCGCTGCAAGACAAATCATCGGCATTAGAGGTTTTGGTATTTATATTACTTTAATTTTAGCATATGCATTTGTTGTTACAGAGCTAAAATATGGGATTCTTATCTTTTTTGTTGTTATTTTAGCAGGAACCTTTTTCCGTATTTTGATGAAAAAAATAAGAATACTTTATTTACCGCGTATGGCGATGATTTTAACAGGCGTAACCTTTGCGGTATTTTTATTGTTCCTTTTAGGGAGTTATTTTAAATTAGAAGGGCTTTATGTTATTTCTATTTTCCCCATTTTAGTTATGACTCTTATAGTCGAACGTTTTGTTTCGGCTCAAATTGAACGAGGCGATAAGGCAGCTATTTTAATGACAATAGAAACCCTGGCATTAGCAGTTATATCTTATTTTATAATAAATTGGGGCTTTTTACAGCAGATTATTTTAAGCTTTTCTTTGCTCGCAATATTTTTCATTTTTCTTTTAAATTATATTCTTGGCAGATGGACGGGTTTAAGATTAAGCGAATACTTTCGTTTCAGGGAACTTTTGGAATACTTAGAATCTGCATCTAGGAAAAAGTAATTTATGGCTATATTTTCTACTCATGGAGTTCTTGGCATTAACGCTAGGAATCAAAAATATATCAAGACGACAAAAAAAAGTCGTCGCATTTTAGATTCAAAACTACAGACAAAGGAGTTTTTATCAAAAAAAGGAATTCCTGTTCTTGATACGGTTGGCGTTATAAAAACAAGAAAAGAACTTTTTAATTTTAATTGGGATTTGTTACCAGACTCTTTTGCCTTAAAACCAAACAGGGGTTTTGGAGGAGGAGGGATTATGGTCCTTTATGGCAGAAAAAAGAAATTTTATAAACAAAAAGAGGAAGAAAATAAAAATATTAAAAGTGAAAATTTAATTTGGATAAGAGCAGACGGTACCCTCGTTACCAAAGAAGAACTTGAGGCCCATGTTTTTGATATTCTTGAGGGTAATTTTTCTTTATCTTATGTACCAGATATAGCCTTTTTTGAAGAAAGAGCAAAAGTTAGCAAAGAATTAAAGCCCTATATATGGAAAGGAATTCCAGATACAAGAATTGTGGTTTTCGAAGGGGTTCCGGTTATGGCTATGCTAAGATTACCAACAAAAGAATCTAGAGGAAGGGCAAATTTACATGATGGTGCAATAGGAGTAGGGATCGATCTTGTCACAGGCAAGACTTTAAGCGCTGTTCATCACAGAGATTTTATTGATTATTATCCCGGAACCAGATATCTTTTAAGAGGGATACAAGTTCCGTATTTCAAAAAAAGTTTAAACCTTGCAGTTTCTATCCAAAAGCATCTTAAGGCAAAATTTTTAGGAGTGGATATTACAATTGATCGGGAAAAAGGTCCTGTTGTTCTTGAGGTGAATTTAAGGCCAGGTCTTCAGGTCCAAATAGCAAATATGGCAGGGCTTGAAGAAAGGTTAAAAAGAATAAAGGGGCTTTCTTTAAAATCAGAGGAAAGGGGGATAAGAATAGCTCAGCAGCTTTTTGGAGAGGAAGAATATGAAGAAGAAGAAGTATTTGGTAAAAAAGTCTTGGGCGTGATTGAAGAAATTGAGATTCCCTACAAAGAAACAAAAAAAGGGAAAGAAATTGAAAAGAAATATAAAAAATTAGCCAAAATTGACACAGGTGCTTTTAGAACTTCTATGTCAATAGACGTTATAAGAAAATTAAATATTGAAAGATTTGTAACAAAAAAAGTAGTAAGATCGTCTTTAGGGGAAGAAATTAGACCTGTTGTTCCTGTAACTTTTTATCTTAAAGGCGAAAAAGTTGATACAGAGGTTTTTATAGCAGATAGATCACAAATGAGATACGAGATAATTATAGGGAGGAGAGATTTATCCAAATTTATTATAGACCCTTCAAAGACTCGTTATTTAACTAGATAATTAATATGACATTAGGTATTTTAGTCAGGTCAAAACCAGCTGTCTTAGCTTATTCTGAAAAAGGGCAGATTAACCAAGCCGTAGAGATGGCGAAAAATGCCAAGATTTTTGGGATTAAAATAAAGATAATTGATTTTGAAGATTTTAGAAATTTTGGGAAGATAAAAAAAACAACTGATATTATACATGATAAATGTTATAGCCAGAGGAAAGAAGAAAAAATTATTTTTAAAAATTTTCATAAAAAATGTAAAAAAGAAGGATTACCTATTTTCAATGATTACGGGTTAATTAGAGTAGTTGGGAACAAGTGGAAATTGAATGAATTTTTAAAGGACAAAGAAAGTATTAAAGAATGTGTTGTCCCAACTTTTTTTTATGATAAGAAAAAAATTAGAAAATTACTCAAAACATACGGAACTTTAATTTTAAAACCCATCTGGGGGCAAGAAGGAACTGGGGTCATTGAGATCAAAAAAAATAATGGATTTTTTTTGGCAAGCTATAAGAAAAGAGAGGGCGGAGAATTTAAAATAAAAACAGAAAAATTAAAAAATCTTCAAGATATAGAATCCGTGATTTTAGAGCTTTGGAGAAATAATAACTATATAATTCAGCCTAAAATAAACTCAGCTAAATTTGAAAATAACGTTTTTGATATTCGGTTGACCCTCCAGAAAATGAAAGATTGGGAAATTGGTGGTATAGGAGCGAGAGTAGCGGGCAAGGGCAGTTTTTTATGTAATATTGCAGCCGGAGGAGAAATGTTTAATGGCGAATATGCGATAGGAAAAGTTTTTCCACAAAAAAAGGATAATATTATAAAAAAGATAGAATCAACGGCGATAGAAATAGGAGAGTTTTTAGAAAAAGAAGTGGATGGGATAGTGGCAGAAATTGGTTTTGACTTTATGATAGACGAAAAAGGTAGAGCTTGGCTTTTGGAAATAAATTCGAAACCTAGCCCCGAAATTTTTTATAAAAAGGAGTTAGAAAAAATGAGAAGAAAAATGACATTTTGGCCTATTTTGTTTGCAAAATATTACTATGGAAATAAAAAATGATATCGATCTTAAGAGAATTTTTAAAAAAATAAAAATACCTATTTTTGGCGTTTCTGTTTATGCTTTTGAAAGACTTGGCCCTGAAAATTTTATTGGGGACTATGAACTTATATCACTTTATGATTCAAAAGAAACAGACTTTATAAAGAAAGACTTACCGGTTTTTTGTTTAGAGAAGGAAATTGGAAGGAGAATAAAACCGAGAAATTCAACTAGTATAATTTGTCACTCAAGAGTTCAGGAATTTTTACACAAAAAATCAGGCGATAAAAAACCAATAATTTTGGTTTATAAAACATCAATAAAAATGGAAAGAGAAGCAGAAAAGAATAATTTTGAACTCGCAGTTGCTCCTTTCTGTTTTGGGAAAAAATTTCTCGAAAATAAAGTGAAATTTAGAAGAATTTTAGAGGGAATTGGGATAAAGGTTCCGCCTGGGAGAATTGTTCCAATTTCTTTTTTAGCTAATCGCAAACTGAGAGACTTTAAAAAAGAATTTGGTTTTCCTTTTGTGATGCAGCATCCTCAAAAAGGAGGGGGTAAGGGAACTTTTTTTGTAAAAGACCAAAGAAGCTTTAATACCGCAAAGCAGCTTTTAAGAAGAGAAGAAACAGAAGAATTTATAATTACAAAGCTTATAAAAGGGCCTTCTCCTAGTATGACTGGATGTGTTACAAGACATGGTGTTTTATCAACACGTCCACAATATCAAATTTGCGACGAGCCATTGTTAAATAGAAATCCAGGAAGAGGAGGACTTTTTTGCGGACATGATTGGTCTTTGCCTTTTTCAGACAAAGTTTTAAAACAAGCAAAAGAAGTGGTTGATAAAATAGGCAGTTATTTTAAAAAAGAGGGTTATAAGGGAATTTTTGGGCTGGATTTTATATTAGACGCTAAAAAAGAAGAATTGTATGTTGTTGAATGCAATCCAAGGTTGCTTGCTTCTTTTCCGGCTCTTACGATGGTTCAAGTTGAGAATGGCGAGTTACCAATAATTGCTTTCCATTTATTAGAATATACAAAAGTTTCTTATAACATAAATATAGACAAAATTAATGAGCAAATGTGGAAGAAAAAAGAAGGCTCTCAAATGTATTTACACAATCCTTTTAATAAAAAAGCAATACAAAAAACAGAACTGAGGGCTGGTATTTATAAAAAAGACAAAAAAGGAAAGAAAATAAATTTAAAATTTATAAAAGATACTTATAAATTTTCTGATCTTAAGAACGAAAATGAGTATCTTTTTACTGACGGCATTCAAAAAAAGGGGAGTATAATAAAAGGATCTCAAAGATTAAGAATTTTAAATAAAAGTAGTGTTTTGGGTAGTGATTTGCGTACGGTAAATAAAGATACGAAAGAATTTTTAAAAGCAGCAACCCTTGAAATAAGAAAATCTTTTAAAGTATGATTGGTATTTTCGATTCGGGTCTTGGAGGCCTTACTGTAGCTAAGTCTATTTTAAAAAAGATTCCCAATGCCCAAATTTTATATTTTGGTGATACAGCAAGAGTTCCTTATGGAACAAAAAGCAAGAAAGCAGTTTTAAGATATTCTTTTGAAAACACGGATTTTCTAATTAGAAATGGTGCAGAAGCCATAGTTATTGCTTGTAATACTTCTTCTGCTATAGCAGCAAGTTCTATAAAAAGAAAAATAAATGTTTCTGTTTTTGAGGTAGTAGGACCAGCCGTAAAGGAGGCGATTAAATTTACAAAGAAAAGAAAAATTGGGGTAATAGCAACTCCTCGTACGATAAGAAGCCGAGCTTATCAGAAAAAAGTAAACAGACTTTCAAAAAACAAAATAAAAATATATTCTAAAAAATGTCCCTTATTAGTTCCTTTAATAGAAGAGGGATTGTTAGAGGGCAGGATTATAGATTTAGTTTTAAAAAGATACCTTTCTTTTTTGAAGAAAAAAGACATAGACGTTTTAATTTTAGGGTGTACCCATTATCCCTTAATAAAGAAATCAATTTCAAAAATAATCGGTAAAAATGTTAAAATAATTGATTCTGCAGACACTGTTGCATCCGAGGTTGTAAAATCTTTAGAGAATAAGAAAGAAAAAAAATTTTCCCTGAAAGTTTTTTTAAGTGACGAAGGATACAGTTTTAATAAGATAAGTAGGAAGATTTTTAATAAAAAAGTGCCTTATCAGATTATTAATTAATACATTAGTAACTTTATGAAAATAGAAGATTTTAAGAACAAAAAAGTAACAATTTTTGGGTTAGGTGTGATGGGAGGTGGTGTTGGCACCGCAAAGTTTTTATCTAAATCAGGGGCAAGAGTAACAGTGACTGATATTAAAACTGAAACTGATCTAGCAGAATCAGTTGATAGTTTAAAAAAACAAAAAATAGATTTTATATTAGGAAAACACAGAAGAGAAGATTTTACGAACGTTGATTTTGTAATTAAGGGGCCAGGCATACCAAACAACTCTCAATATCTTGAAATTGCTAGGAAGAACAAAGTGCCAATAGAAACAGATATCGGTATTTTTTTTGAATTATGTAAAGCCCCTATCATTGGAGTTACTGGTAGTAAGGGGAAATCTACAACCGCAGTCTTGATTCAAAAAATTCTTAAGACAAAATTTAAAAACGTAATTTTGGGTGGCAATATTGGAGTATCGGTTTTGGACATTTTGGGAAAAATAAAAAAAGACACAATTGTCGTCTTGGAGTTATCAAGTTGGCAGCTAGAAGGGCTCCTACCCCATAAAAAAAGCCCTCATATTGCAGTTATCACAAATATTTTTCCAGAACATCTTAATAGATATAGAGACTTTAAGGATTACGTAGACGCAAAAAAAATTATATTTAAATTCCAGAAAGAAAACGATTATTTGATTTTAAACGAAAATCTTAAGGAATTTTTTCCCCAAGTAAAGTCCAAAATCGTATTTTTCAAGGGAGGGAATAATGAAGCTGCAAAAGCTGTAAGTGCTATATATAATATTAATTCTAGAAAAATAGAAGAGGTAATAAATAATTTTGAGAGTCTTGAGGGTAGATTAGAGTTTGTTGAAGAAATTGACGGTATAAAGTTTTACAATGATACTTGTGCCACACATCCAAACGCTACCATTTATTCCATGGAAAAATTAAAAGAAAAAGAACCTCTTGGTAACATAATTTTAATTGCTGGAGGCGAAGATAAAAATTTAAACTTTGAACAATTTACTCGATTTATAAAAAAAGAGATAAAAACATTAATTTTATTACCTGGCAGCGCAAGCAATAAAATAAAAAGTGAAGTTTCTACAATAAAAGTAGAAAATATCGAAGAAGCGGTAAGAGAAGCGAAAAAAGAAGCACAGAGTGGAGATATTGTTTTATTGTCTCCCGCTGCTGCAAGTTTTAATCTTTTCAAAAATGAGTTTGATAGAGGAAGGAAATTTAAAGAAGCAATAAAAACAATAACCTAAATGATAAAAATTGTTTCCGTCTCCTCTAAAGAGACTCAAAATATTGGTAGAGACCTGGCAGAAAACTTATTGAAAAAAAAACTAAAATCCAATGCCACGGTTATTTCTCTTGAGGGAGATTTTGGGGGAGGCAAGACAACTTTTACAAAAGGATTTGCTAGAGGATTAAATTTAAAAGAAAAGATTAAAAGCCCTACTTTTGTTATAATGAGAAAATATCGGATACCGATAAACAACAAACAACAGACAACAGATATTAAACGACGGAATAATTGTAGGTTGAAAGTTGAAAATTGTAAGTTTAGATATTTTTTTCATTTAGATTGTTATAGAATTCAAAACCCGAAGGAGATTTTGGCTCTTGGGTGGAAAGATATTGTTAAATTTCCTGAAAATATCGTTCTTGTTGAGTGGGGAGATAAAATAAAAAAAATTTTACCAAGAGGCACTATTTATATTAAATTTGATTTTATTAATGATAAAAAGCGTAAGATTAGGATGGTTAATTTATGAAGTTACTTATTATTGATTCAAACGCACTTTTGCATCGTTCGTTTCACGCCTTACCTCCATTAACGGACGAAAAAGGAGAGCAGACTGGCGCTGTTTATGGTTTTTTACTTACTTTTTTAAAAGCAATAAACGATTTAAGGCCGAATTTTGTAGTTGCGACTTTTGATACCCCCTCTCCTACTTTTCGTCATAAGAAATTTAAAAAATATAAAGCAAAAAGAGAAAAAACTCCCAGTGAGCTTTGTGAACAAATTCCCAAAATAAAAGAAATTTTATCATCTCTACCTGTCCCAGTTTTTGAAAAAGTTGGTTTTGAAGCAGACGACATTATTGCAACTATTACGAAAAAAACCCTAAAAGAGCAGATACATCCAGAAATTGAAATATATATATTAACAGGAGATTATGACACACTTCAATTGGTAGATAAAAATACTAAAGTATATACCTTAGGAAAGGGGATAAAAGAAACAGTTATTTTTGACAAAAAAGGAGTGGTTGAGAAATTTGATATTTTACCAACGCAAATGGTAGATTTTAAAGCTTTAGCTGGAGATCCTTCAGATAATATTCCTGGCGCTACAGGGATTGGCAAGAAAAGCGCTGTTGAGCTTTTAAAGAGGTTCAAAAATTTAGAAAATCTTTACAAAGAGATAGAATCTGGTCGAGTCAAAGAAGTGAAAGATCGTATTAAAAAAATTCTTCTTGACCAAAAAGAACAAGTGTTTTTTTCTCAATTATTGGCAAGAGCAAGGGAAGACGTCCCGGTAAATTTTAAGTTAAAAAATGCTAAATTTTCTGTTTTGGATGAAAAAGAGGTAGAAAAATATTTCAAGAAATATGGATTTTATAGTCTAATAAAAAGAATCCCAGAATTGAAAGGAGAAATTTCTCACAAAGAAGAAGGGTTTATAAAAGAAAACAGAGATGGTAAACTTTTTTAAAAAGAACTATTTTTTTAGAAAATGACAAAAGAAGAAGAACTTCAGAGAGAATCTAATTTTATTATGCTTATAAGAAGATTAATTATAGGCGCTTTTATAATTTTGGGCAT